>DATMQC010000036.1:0-15533 GCA_035567275.1 Chthoniobacterales bacterium
ACAGTCTTGGCCTGGTCTTTGGAACGTTGCGGTCGAACGACTGCGTGGCATTGCTTCTGGAACGGGCCCAACCAAAGGTTCAACCGGGCTAGCGATAGCTAGCATCGACAAGCTACGGCCACGCGAACCTCTTTCTGGAAAAGCAATGGCAACTGATGGGTGCTTTGGAGGCGTTGAACGGGATGCTTCTGTTCGGGCTGACCACCGCCTTTCTGTTCGCCATGATTCAGAAGGTCTGGCCGCTGGGAAGTAGAGGATGGCACCGCAATGCTCAGTTGCGATAGGGAGGAAGAGGACGAGAACGATTTCCAAACTCCGAACACCCAAACTCCAAACTCCAAACTCACCCCATCAATTCCCGGTACGCCATCTGATCAGCGTGCATGCGTCGAAAAACGCGATATTTCCGGCGATGATATTCTTCAACTCGACCTTCTTCCGGCTCAATCTTCCTGCCCGCCGCGTTCATCGATTTCATCGCGTCGAGAATATTCCGAAAAAAGCCCGAAGCCACTCCGCCGAGTATTGCGGCGCCCAGCAAAACCGCTTCGGGTTCTTTAGGCAACACTAGTTTGCAACCGGTAATGTTCGCGTGTTCGCGCAAGAATACTTCGTTCTTCAAACCCCCTCCGCACGCGAAGATCTCTTTGATAGAATACCCTCGGGCATTCATCTCTTCCAGAATATGGCGCAGGCCATATGCAATCGCCTGTATAGTTGCCAAATAGAGTAGGGCCAGGTCTTCCACTCTGGCAGAAAGCTTCAGTCCGCTGACCATTCCACGCAGCGTAGGATCGGCAAGCGGCGAGCGGTTGCCATGAAAATCCGGGTAGACATGCAGTTCTTTCGTCAGCGCTCCTTCAAAATCCACCCCATTATCGGTCCGCAGCCTGGACAACTGCTCATTGAGAAAGTCGAAGATTGAAATGCCTTGGGAATCCGCTTCTCTTTTGGCAGCGGGGTATGCGCCATGGGAGTAAATCACATGATCCAGAACCGCGCCGGTAGCCGATTGGCCAGCTTCAGTAAGCCAGTAGTTTGGGATCATCGCAGAGAAGTAGGGGCCCCAAACCCCAGGAATAAATCTCGGTTCCCCAGAGACTGCCATGTGACAGGACGAGGTACCGGCAATCATTGCAACGCGACTATTCAACACCTCTGGTGACAAGGTCTCGCCCTCGCCGACCGCGCCGAGCACGCCTAACCCGCCCGCGTGCGCGTCAATGATTGATGCGCCGACTGCTGTGCCGGGCTGCAAATTCAACTCCATCGCCGCGCGCTCAGATAACCCCTGCCCGACCGGTTCACCCATCGGTCGGATCTTCGCTCCAATCCGCGCGTATTTTTCCGCCACCAGGTCGCCTAATCCGATCTGTTCCCAGTAGGAATCGCTCCAGCCGGCAAGATCCCCTTTTACCCTGTAGTGACCGAGATAAGTCCATTTGCAAACAAGAGAGCAGAGAGATCGCCCCGTATCGCCGGTTGCCCGAAAAGTAAGAAAATCAGGAAGATCAAAAAAATGCGCCGCCCTTTTCCATGCCTCAGGAAGCCGCTCTTTGAGCCACAGGAGTTTCGGCGATTCCATCTCGGGAGAAATCACGCCTCCAACGTATTGCAGAACCTCGTGCTTCGTCCCATTGATGCGATCCGCCTGCTCGACTGCTCGATGATCCATCCAGACAATCACATTTTGCTCGGGACTACCGGTTGGGCTCACCGAAACCGGCTGACCATCCGCTGCTAACGCAACCAGGGAACAGGTCGCATCGAACCCGAGGCCTGCCACCGCTTTCGGGTCTATACCAGCCTTTTCTACCGCAGATCGAACCACTTCACAGCACTGCTTCCAGATATTCTCCGAGGATTGCTCGACAAAGTCGGCTGCGGGCTTCCACATTTGGATTGCCGCCGACGCATTCCCTGTTTGGACGCCTTTGCTATCGAAGACGCCGGCTCGCGCACTTCCGGTTCCGACATCGATGCCGATGAAATATTTTTCTGCGGGGGAATTAGGCATGGTAAATCGTTAGCGCCGCTATCGATCGTTGCCAACATTTTTGCGACAGTTTGCCTTGCCCGCGAAATGTGCAATCCTCGTTTCTTTCCCGAAAACGCAGCGGTGCGCCTCCTTAAAGCTCTTCGGAGCGGCACTTCTGTTTTTCTTTTGACCGATCTGACCCTTAAGCTGCGCGATGCGGCGGTGGTTATCGAAGAGTTTGGGTTGAAGACAAGAGTCACTCAGTTGCACGCTTTTCTTCACCTGCGCACCGGAGTGCCGATCGTACCCTTTGTAACGCTGCCGCAAGCAATTTGATCTTGAAATCGAAAGCCAGGAACATCCGGAACGGGCGAAGCTTTTGGGAGAACAGATTCGCGAATACGGGAGGTGGCGCCGAGACAACGATTAAAGCCCTGTCACCATTCCTTCCTTGCAAATTTTGACGATCCTGTAATATAGACGCCAAATTAAATGCCAGTATGAGAAGCTATTGTCTTCGGATTTGTCTCGGAACCGCGGTCTTTTGCGCACTTCTTTCCGGCTGTACGACCCTTACGACGGTTACTTCAAGGAAGTACGAGGTAGTAGCGTACAAGCCCAAGAATCCGAGCGCAGTTCGCGTCAAAGTATCCCTTCAAAATCGTATGGTTTATGTCATGGAGGGCGACCGACCGTTGCTTGTCACGCCAACGACAATTGGTAAAGCCGGGGCAACCACACCCACAGGTTCTTACCACGTGACCGGCAAGATCCGAAAGAAGCGCTCGGCGACCTACGGTTTTTGGGCCCGTGGCAATGACGTAAGAGCAGGAACCAGCGATCACCCGCCGGGTGGCGGGTATCACTATGTCGGTTATCCGATGGCTTACTGGGTAGAATTCAAGCCTGCCTACGGTTTTCATCAGGGAGCCGTCTGGCCGATTCCCCATTCCCATGGATGCCTGCGCCTTCATCCGAACGCTGCGCCCAAATTTTTCGCCCTTGTGCACGAAGGAACGCCCGTATTGATCGCTCAAACCCAGCCCGAAGATGCGACGATCGGAAAGAGCGCACCGCGTCCAAGCGACTATGCCGATCCGGATCCCCCAGCCGCTTACCTAGTCTCCGACGCTGTATTTGCTCCGCCACAGGGTACCTTGCTGCAGGATTGATATTTCCGTACAGCCCTTCGATCAGTGATTTGGCAACTACCATGTCCGCGCCACCTACGCCGCCGCAAACACGAACCAAAAAAATCAACCTTCGCACACCCGACGTGATGGCGAAGGTTCAGGAGCAGGTCCAATCTCACTACCGAAGTGTCGTTGTGGAGCGCATCCGCGCTAATGGTGGGACTCTCACCGTTCGTGACACAACCCTGCGCCTCGCTAAGCAATTCGGTTTTTGTTATGGTGTCGAGAGGGCGATCGATCTGGCGTACGCCGCGCGCAAAGTTTTTGCGGACTCGCGTCTGTATATTCTCGGCGAGATTATTCATAACCCGCTCGTGAATGAGCAAATCGGTGCCATGGGAATTAAAAATCTCCTTGGCAACGGACGCGAGGCTGAGATCGACGAACTGACTGCAGACGATATCGTTATCGTACCGGCTTTTGGCACCGACCTGATCACTCTAAAAAAAATACAGGAGCGTGGCTGTCAGATAGTAGACACGACTTGCGGCGACGTGATGAGCGTCTGGAAAAGAGTGCGCCAAAATGCGGTGGAACACGTGACATCCATCATCCACGGTAAGGCGGAGCATGAGGAGACCAAGGCCACCGCTTCCCGCGCTCTGGGACTCGGAATGGGGCATTACCTGATCGTTTTGACACTGAAGGACACCGATTACGTCTGCAATTACATCAGACACGGAGGAGACAAGCAGGAATTCCTGGATCGGTTCAAGGACGCGTACTCTCCCGGATTCGATCCAGACATTTATCTCGAGGCCGTAGGGGTCGCAAATCAGACGACCATGCTCAGAGGCGAGACGGAGGAAGTTCAACGTCGAATCCGCGCGGCGGTCATTGATCGGGATGGCCCGGAACTTGGATCAAAACGCTTTCGATTCTTCGACACCATTTGCGGCGCTACCCAGGAGCGCCAGGACGCCTTAAGCGAGCTGTTGCTTGAGAAGATGAGCCTTCTGCTCGTCGTCGGTGGTTATAACAGCTCCAACACCTCGCACCTCGCCGAAATGGGCGAGGTCAAGATGCCGACCTACTTTGTCCGAAGCGCGAGCAAACTTGAGTCTGCGGGGCAAATCACACACTACAATTTGCACGAAAAGCGCGAGATTGTAACACGTGACTGGTTGCCGAGTGGCCCTGCAACCATTGGCATTACGGCAGGGGCGTCGTGCCCGAACAATCTGATCGAAGAAACTATCCTTCGCGTCTACGAGTTGAGAGGCGTACCTGCGCAAGAAGTCTTGGCCGCATGACAGTCGGGGTCCTGCGTGGATTCGTTTCTTTCTGCTGTCCACCATTTTACCGGTTTTCGAATTCCTCGTTTCGCTGAGCATCCCATGGATGCTGCAGCGCTGGCGTGGTCGCCGATCGTCGGCCTTCTCGCGGCGATTCTGACAGTTAGTTTCTACATTCCGCTCGCCGCGTTTTATGTGCCACCCGATGTTGCCATCATCCTCGCGTTGGTCGCGATCTCTTGGATTCGTGGCTTTAAAGCCGAAATTGATTTTTGCGACCTTTGCGACTCCTTTCTTGGCAGAAAAAAAAGGATCTCTCGGCGCTGGATTGCCGGCATTCCTGGCATCACGTGCCTAATCTTCGCAGCGCTGCTCAGATACGCAATCGCCCGGCAATTTTTTCTTTTGGAGTCGGCCAGGTTGCTTGCTTTGGGGACCTTCGTCCCTTTTGTCGTCCCCTCGTTTAGTCCGGAAAGGGCTGCCCGGATCAAACTTCTCGGAGGTTCTTGGTTGCTGGTATCCGCCATCACCGCCCTCGCCCCTGTGAAGCTTTTGAGCGCTGCGAGCGCATTGTTCGGTTTGCGCGGACCTCTGCTAACGTTTGCCCTTATCTACCTTTCCGCGCGTCTGACATTCCACCTCGCCGATGAATCGGCGCCTCTCAATGTCGCAGCGCTCCCCTCTGAATTGGCCGCATACCTATCCTTTATCCTCGTCCGCTACCATTTCCTGTAGGCGGGGTCATGTCTCAATATTCAACATTCGGCTTTACGCGGGACAACCCCCCAACCTATCCTACCCCGCATGGCTCGAGCCTTGCGCCTCGACATTGAGAACGGCTGGTATCACGTCGTAAATCGCGGAATCGAAAAGCGCCAAATCTTTCCGGAAGCTTTTGCAAACGAACATTTCATTGGACTGCTGGCCACGCTCCCAGAGCGTTTTGGTGTGAAAATTCACACCTACGCTCTGATGGGAAACCACTATCATCTTCAGATCGAAACGCCGCGCGCAAACCTCAGCCAGGCAATGCAATGGCTCAATCTTTCCTACAGCACCTGGTTCAATCGGCTGCATGAACGCATCGGGGCTTTGTTTCAGGGACGTTTTAAAGCGATTCTCCATGATCCGGAGTCGAATGCGCTGACAATCAATCGCTATATCCATCTAAATCCCGTGCGCGTAAAATATCTTGGAGGCCATGAAGGAAGGGCGGGCGCCGAAGAGCGACTCGGCCCGACTGATACAGGACCCGGGATGGAGCTCGTCAAAGCCCGCATCGAGGCGCTGAGCGGTTATCCCTGGAGTTCGTACCCTGCGTATGTTGGCACGGTTCGTTGTCCGGACTGGCTGACCACTGAAACGATCTACCGTCTGTTTGGTAAACATCCGCTGCATAGCCTTCGAGGCGTCTACAAACGGCAACTGGAAGAGATGGCTGGACTTGGAAAATGGGAAAGCGACTGGAAGGAGTCCGTGAAAGCTTCAGCATTATGTGGCTCCGAAGACTTTGTAAAGGGCATGCTTGCGAAGCTGAAAGGGGATCGCCGGGAACAGCGCGGGGTTCGGGATAAAGAGCGCCTAAGCCTTGGATGGCCTCAAATTGCTGAGGCGGTCAGCAAGGTCTGGAGTTGCGATTGGAAAACCTTGAAACAAGAAAGAGGAAATGGGGCGTTGGCCACGGCGTTCCTGTTGGGGCAGCGATACGCTGGACTCCGACTGGTTGAACTTGGAGAGTTTGGCGGGAACGTAGAATATCCAGCTGTTAGCGCTGCGATCAGTCGAATCGAGAAGCGGCTTAAGATTGATCGAGAGCTGCACAACAAAGTAGAAAGTGTCAAACGAATGTTGAATATTGAGACATGACCCCGTCGCTTAGATGAGCCAGCGTTTTCTGATCGTAGACGGTCACAGCGTGATTTTTGCATGGCCGGAGCTAAGAACGTTGCATAAGCGTAGAACGGCTTCAGCTCGTGAACAGCTGACCAAGATACTGACCAAATATCAGGATTTTACAGGAATTCAGGTGGTTCTGGTTTTCGATGGAAAAGGAGCCACCATTACACAGGAAACCCAGCCGGGCGGAATACAAGTATTCTATTCGAACACGGGACATACCGCCGATGATCTCATTGAGAGGCTGGCAGCAAAGTACGGCAACCTCTACTCAATTACCGTCGCCACGTCCGATCTCCTTGAGCAACAGACAGCCATTGCCTTTGGCGCAGATTGCGTCAGTGCGGACGGTCTGCGTGATCTGATCGACAACGCTCAACGCTCCTTTGCTCTTGAAATGAAGCGCCGCAAAAAAGAATCGCGATAGGCGAGGAACGGAAATGGCCCTCCGCCGTTCAGGCGAGCGCGCAAACTCTCATCCTGCCTCGTAAATCCGGATGGTTGGATCCAACTCACTTGCCAGCGCCCTAATCACTTCTTCCGGCGACTCAAGAGGAGCAAGCGAACCCGTATCTTCAAGGACGATCAAATTGCATTGCCTAGCCGCCAGCCGCAGCCTGTAGGCTTGCTCAAGAAGAGGGTATTTTGCTTTGTTACCCCAGACCAGTGTCACTGGTTGAGTGACGTCTGCCAGTCGCTTTTCGAATTCCAAGTCAAATCGGCGAGACACCCACTGAAAAATCGCCCTCTCCGCTCCAAGCTGCCGGGCGCAATTTGATAGAACCTCGACGGTTTCGTCGCTCACCTTGTCAGGATCTGCGAAGCCAAAACTGCGGAGCCAGGAACGCATCTGAGCGCGGCTCGACAAATAGCGATGGTAGAACATTCGGTTCACCAGCGGCATCTTTGCAAACAGGATATGCCTTCGCCGCATTTGTCCGCTGCCCGGCTCCATCGACCCGGTCGGCATCATTAGAATGAGCCGGCGAACGAGCTCAGGATGCTGGATGGCCAGGGCCGTTGCAAATCCGGCACTTTGTCCGCTCGCCACAATCGCTGCCGGTTCACCTCCGCATTTTGCGCGGAGAAATTCGCTTAATATCTGAATTTGATCCGCAGCCGACAAATTTGCGTCCGTCCTCTCCGATTCGCCAAATCCCATCAAATCCAGCGCCAAGACCTGATGTGTAGCAGCGAAGTGAGGATAGACTTTCGACCATTCGTAGGAAAAAGCGCCAATGTAGATACCGTGCAAAAACAGAAGCGGGTCGCCCTGACCCGATTCATGATAAACAAGCCTGCCCCGGCGCGTGTAAAAAATGCGCGTTGCAAAAATTGCCGGTGAAATCGCATCGGGAAGGCGAGGCTTAGAGCTTGGGCGCAAGGCGTAACGAAACGCCAAAACCACCGCTCCGAGGAGCCCCGCACCAAGACCCACGCCCCAAATCTTACGATCCCGAGCCAGCAACTTCGACCACATGCTTAGTTCAATAATACTTTGCCAGACCCAGGGGTCACCTGTCCAATCACCTTTCCCTTCGAGAGTGCTATCACTTCCGGAACATGGGCCTTAGAAACGACAAGGACCATCCCGATTCCCATGTTGAACACCTCATACATCTCGTCCATCGAAACTACGCCACCGCGCTGAATCACCCGAAAGATCGGCGGAACACTCCAAGATGCGGTGTCGATCAGGGCGTCACAGGTCGCCGGGAGAATGCGAGGGAGGTTGTCGACAAGGCCGCCTCCAGTGATGTGAGCGGCGCCTTTAAGCCGGCCGTGTGGTATCGATGCAAGCAGCGGCTGATAGTTTCTGTGAATGCGAAGCAACTCATCCCCGAGTGGTCTTCCCAGTCCATCGACTTTTTGGGAGAGGTCCAACCGCATCTTGCTCAATAGTATCTTGCGAGCCAACGAATAGCCATTCGTGTGCAAGCCGTTGGATGGGAGCCCGATCAGAAGGTCGGAGGGAACAATCCGACTTCCATCGAGCATCTTCTGGCGATCAACCAGCCCAACGATACATCCGGCCAGATCGTATTCACCCGGACGATATACATCTGGCAACTGAGCAGTTTCGCCGCCAATCAGGGCACATCTACCTTCCTTACAGGCCTTTGTGAATCCTGAAATAAGCTGGTTGAAAACAAGTGGGTCCAAACGTTTAGCGCCGATGTAGTCAAGAAAGAATAAAGGCCGCGCTCCCGTGACGGCTATGTCGTTGATGCAATGATTCACCAAGTCCTGCGCAATCGACCCGTGTCTACCAAGTGCAATCGCAACTTTAAGCTTCGTGCCAACGCCATCGATACTGGAGACCAAAACGGGGTCTTTCAGTCCGCTGAAATCCGCACGAAACAATCCCCCAAAGCCCCCGATGCGCCCGAGCACTTCCGGACCGAACGTTGAGCGCACCTTTTCCTGCAGTCCTCTCTTGACCCGGTTACCGAGAGCTATATCGACACCTGCGGCCGCGTATGCCTTTTTCGCCCTTCCCCTCATTTTAGTCCGGCAAACAGCTCAGGATGCGACACCGTGTCACTCAGCAAACGCGAACGCGTCTTCCGCCGTTCGATGATGAACTTGTCGAGCTCGGGGTCGATCGGCACAGGGTATTGCCCATTGAAGCAGGCCAGACAGAATTCGTTTTTCGGCAAACCGGTTGCACGGACCATCCCTTCCATGTCGAGATAACCGATAGAATCCACACCCAGGTAACAGCTGATTTCCTCCTGTGTGAACTGATTCGCCAACAGGTTTTTTGGATCCGGAAAGTCAATGCCGTAATAGCAAGCAAACTTGTGAGGTGGACAACTGATTCTCAGATGAACCTCCTTTGCACCGGCTTCGCGGAGATTGCTCACGCGCGCTCTCGCGGTCGTACCGCGCACAACAGAGTCATCGACCACGACAACCCGCTTGCCCGCAACGAGTTCCTTGATCAGATTCAACTTCACCCGGACGTTAAAATCGCGAATCAGTTGCGTAGGCTGCAGAAACGTTCTGCCGATGTAGTGATTCCGCACAAATGCGTGTTCGTAGGGAATATCCAGTTCGTGGCTGAATCCGAGAGCAGCGTAGTTTCCTGAATCTGGCACTGGCACCACAATATCGGCTGCCACCGGGTGCAACCTCGCAAGTTCGCGTCCCATCGCAACTCGCACTTTGCTCACATTGCGGCCGCCGATCTGGCTGTCGGGCCGCGCAAAATAGACATACTCGAACATGCAGAAAGCTTTGCGTTCTTCCTTGAACGGCCATTCAGACCTGATGCCGTCGTCGTTGATCACAACAACTTCGCCCGGCTCAATCTCGCGAATAAAATCCGCATGGATAAGATCCAGGGCACAAGTTTCCGAAGACAAGATAAATGCATCATCCAGTTTACCGAGAACCAAGGGTCGAAACCCAAAAGGGTCACGCACGCCAATGATCTCTTGTTCGCCCATCAAGATGAACGAAAACGCTCCCTCCACTTGCCGGAGGGCAGTCAACACATTTTCCCGGCCCGTAGGGCGAGCCAGCAGGTGGAGGATAATCTCGCTGTCAACCGTTGTCTGAAAGATTGATCCGCAAGCTTCCAGCTCTTCCCGCAACACTGCGGCATTTACCAGATTTCCGTTGTGCGCAATCGCCAATTGTCCTCGCCCGCAATCCACGACAAGCGGCTGAGCGTTCTTCAGCGTGCTCGAGCCCGTCGTCGAGTACCGAACGTGTCCGATCGCCCGGGTGCCAACCCGCAGCTGCTGCAAGTCTTTTTCGAGGAATACTTGCGAGACCAAACCCATGCCCCGATGAATGGTGAAGGGCTGGTTGGGCCCTTCCGCAGTCACAATCCCTGCGCTTTCCTGGCCGCGATGCTGCAAGGCAAAAAGCCCGTAATAGGTTAAGAGCGCGGCATCCAGATGGCCGTAAACGGCAAAGACACCGCACTCATGTCGTGGTTTGTGCGATCTATCACGATTCATCGACTCGACATGGCATCCTCAATCGAACTATACCATGTTTCGTAAAGTTCAGGAATGCTCCAACTTAAGCTCTCTAGCCGGTTTGTTACAACAAGATCAGGTCCTCCAACCACCCCGAGCAGGGTCAACGGAGCGTCGGCAGCGGCGCAGAGCTTCTCTACCGCTTCCAAGTTTTCCTGACTCGCAGAGATTATCACTCTCGACTGCGTCTCATTGAACAGAAGAAGGTCCATGCGGTCACTCGGGTTGCCGATCCGCACCCCGGCACCGACTCTTCTTTCGCCCGAAATACAGCACTCCGCGAGCGCAATTCCAAGTCCTCCCTCCGAGCAATCGTGTGCGCTCTGCACGAGTCCATGTCGAATCAGAGACCCCAGAGTCTCCTGCACCCGAAGCTCCAGCTCGAAATTCAGCCGAGGAGGAAGGCCCTCTTTTCTGCCGTGCACAACTTTTAGATAATGGGTTGCACCCATTTCATCACCAATCGGTCCAAGGAGAAAAATGACGTCGCCGCGATTGCGAAAAGATTGTTGCGTTATCCAGCTTTCCTGCGCAACAACCCCGACCATTCCAACGGTTGGCGTAGGGTCAACGGCTCCGGTCGGATTTTGATTGTATAAGCTAACGTTGCCCCCGGTAACAGGGATATTGAATTTTCGGCATGCCTCAGCCAAACCCTCGACTGCTTCACGAAGCTGCCAAAAAATCTCCGGCCGGTAAGGATTGCCAAAATTTAGATTGTCGGTAACTGCCAGCGGTGCAGCCCCCGAACAAACAAGGTTACGGGCCGCCTCCGCAACAGCTATTCGAGCGCCTTCACGCGGATCGAGCTTACAATAGAGGCCATTACAATCGGAAGTTACCGCGAGAATCTTGTTAGCTTCCCGCACATAAAAAACGCCGGCGTCGGATCCCGGAGGAACGATTGTTCCAGCCCGGACGGTCTGGTCGTATTGGCGGAACACCCAGTTCTTCGAGGCAATTGTTGGGTGTGCGAGAAGCTCAATTAAGCTTTCGTGAGCATCGGATTGAGGGATTTCTTCGATACTCACTTTTTCTGGCCTCTGCGGTGCCAACACCTCGCGCACGTAGATCGGCGCTTCGTTCGCAAGGATATCCGCCGGAATTTCCACCTCGATACGTCCTGCATCAAGCACCCGCATCATCCCGTCGCCAGTGACTTCGCCAACCAGCGCGTAGGGTAAATCCCATTTTTCGAAAATTTCCCTCACCTTCTCCTCCTGCCCTCGATGAACGATAATCAACATTCTTTCCTGCGACTCACTCAGGAGGATTTCGTAGGGACTCATACCCTGCTCTCGCTGCGGCACGAGTGCCAGATCGATCTGTACCCCGGTTCCGCCGCGACTCGCCGTTTCGCAGGTTGAACAAGTCAATCCCGCCGCCCCCATATCCTGAATTCCCGCCACAGAGCCGCTTGCGAGCAACTCCAGACACGCCTCGAGGAGGAGCTTGCCCTTGAAAGGATCTCCAACCTGCACCGCAGGCCGATCTTGTTTTGATTCCTCCGTCAGATCGCGCGATGCAAATGCCGCTCCTGCCAGCCCGTCACGTCCTGTTTCTGATCCCACATAGAACACCGGGTTACCGACGCCTTTTGCGGCACCTCGAACGATCTCCGAATGGCGCAGAACTCCTAGACAGAAAACATTCACCAGTGGATTTCCTTCGTACGACTCGTCGAAGTAAATCTCGCCGCCTATTGTCGGTATGCCGATGCAGTTCCCATAGTGCGCAATTCCGGCAACCACGCCAGCAAACAGGCGCCGATTTTTCCGGGCCGGCGACGAACCCCCATGGATCGGACCGAAACGCAGCGAGTCGAGGAGAAGGACCGGGCGCGCGCCCATGGTAAAAATGTCGCGAATGATTCCGCCTACTCCCGTTGCAGCGCCTTGGAACGGTTCAATTGCGCTGGGGTGGTTGTGGCTCTCCATCTTAAAGGCAACAGCCCAACCGTCGCCAATGTCGATTACGCCGGCGTTTTCCTCTCCGGCTTTCACGAGCACTTTCGGACCCGTCATAGGAAACTTCTTAAGCTCAAGCCTCGTATTCTTGTAGGAACAATGTTCGCTCCACATGACCGAAAACACCCCAAGCTCGGTGAAATTCGGGTTCCGGCCTAAGGCAGTTCTTATCCGCTCGAACTCCTCTTCAGTCAATCCGTGACTTCGGACGATCGCTGGAGTGATTGCGGTAGCCATTTATCGAACGGCGGCCAATTCGAGGTTCGCTACAAGCGATTCGAAAAGCAATTTTCCGTCTTCGCTCCCAAGACGGCGATCCCAGGCTCGATCCGGATGCGGCATCATTCCAAGCACATTGCGCTCTTGATTGCAAATACCTGCGATGTTCGCAAACGAACCGTTCGGATTCGACTCCGAGGTTGTCTGTCCAAGCTCGTCGGCATAACGAAAGACCACTCGATCCTGAGATTCCAGGATCTCCAGCGTTTGTGAATCGGCAAAATAAGAGCCTTCTCCATGTGCCACGGGCATCCTCAGCAGACGGCCCTTCTCCAGCTTCGCCGTAAAAGGAGTCTCTGCCGTCTCCGTTCTCAACCAAACCGGTTGGCAGACAAAATGAAGGGATTGATTTCGAATCAAGGCTCCAGGAAGCAAGCCGGCCTCGCACAAAATCTGGAAGCCGTTGCAGATACCGATAACCGGCATACCGTCCTTGGCCGCCGAAACGACCGCTTTCATGATTGGTGAAAAACGAGCAATTGCCCCGCACCGAAGATAATCGCCGTACGAGAATCCTCCCGGTAGAACAACCGCATCAAAACCCAGGACCGATCTGTCCTTATGCCAGAGATAATCCGCCTCTACCCGGACCCCATCGCGAAGCGCCCGCAAACAGTCCTGATCGCAGTTGGATCCAGGAAATTGCAGTACGGCGATCTTCATGCTCACATCGTTACAACACTAGGATATCGAATCGCGTAGTCCTCGATCACAGGGTTGGAGAGAAGGTCGCGGCAGATTTCATGCAGTCTCTGTTCGTCCGGCACGGTCGTGAACTCAAGTTCCAATACCTTTCCAACGCGCACACTCTCAACGGTTTGAAGGCCGAGATCTTTCAACGCATTCCGCACTGCAACGCCTTGCGGATCCAAGACGCTTTGCTTCGGCATCACGACAACGCGCACCTTCATGAGAGCCCTCACAATCGAGGGACATCTCGGCTTCGACAAGCGAAATTTTTCCGGAAATTGGGCCCGAGCACGCCAAGTCGTTGCGACCGCCGTTTCACCCGGAACAGGTGAGGCCGGACTGGACATGGGACCCTCAATTGATAAACTGCGGTCATATGCCCTTGTTGCGGAAATGGCTCCGGTTGAGCGTCATTGCCTCGATTCCCACCGTTTCGGCATTGGCTGAGCAGCAACCAGCTTCGGACAAGCCACTCTCTGCCGAAGAATTAAAGAGCGCTGTTTCCATCGATGCGCTTACCGTCCCGACTCCGGGGGAATTCTTCGCGGCAATCGAAAAAGGCGGTAAGCCGAACTGGACTTCTGAATACCGGCCCCCGATATCGATCAGGTCAGCCGATCGCGCACAGATGGCATTGAATCTCGGCACGCTGATCGCCGATGGATATATCGCTGTTGAAGCGCAGGACAGTCAGCAAGTAAAAAACATCGGGAAGGATGTCCTGGCGCTGGCCAAAAAGCTCAGCGTCTCTCAAACTGTACTCGCGCGGGGCGCCAGCATCACCCAATTCGCCGAAAACAATGCCTGGGCTCAATTGAACGAAGAACTCGAAGCCACACAGAACGAAGTAAAAAAGGCGCTGGAGGAAAACCGGGATATGGACCTGATTACGCTCGTCAGTGTGGGCGGATGGATACGAGGTACGGAAGTTATAACAGGCCTCGTGATGCAAAACTACAATGCCGATAACGCAAAGCTATTACGCCAACCTGCGCTTGTAGCTTTCCTGAAAAACAAATTGGCACTTTTGCCCGATAGACTTGAGAAAGATCCATTGGTCCAGAAGGTGGTTCGGGAACTCAACGATATTCAAAGGATGGTTTCTTTCGCACCCGATCACGTTCCGACGGTTGACGAGGTTAAGGAGTTGAATGCAGCCTCAGCGAAGCTGACAAAGGAAATCGGAGTTTCTGAATGAATCGTCTTGTTTTAACGGTAGCCGTCAGCTGCTTGTTCGCGACGCACTGGTGCATCGCTGAAGCCGAAACGGATGACCAAGTCGCGGCGCGTAACGACGTAATCGACTTTGCCGGCGCCTTCCAAAACGATGGATTCAAGATTCGGGACGGAAACTATTATGGCAAGGTCTCCATCGATCAGTCCGCGGTTATCGCTGTCAATCTTTACAACGGCAACGCTTACTGGTTTACCGCGTCGACGGGCGAGAAAGCTGAAAAACTGAAAGTTTCCGTTTTCGATGAAGCTGGAAACCCGGTAAGCTATGAGCCGTACCAGTCCGGGACGCGCGCAGCTGCGGGTTTTAGTCCGGAAGCAAGCGGTGTCTACTATGTGAAAGTGGCCTTGGAGGATGGCCAACCGGCCACGTTTTGCTTGATTTACTCGTACAAATGAAATTTTCTGGCCATCTTCATGGCAACGGATGTGTCGAAGGTAACGGAAAAAACGGCAGGGCCAACAGTTAGGCAATACTCCATCTTTTTACAGAACAGGGTTGGGGCATTACTCGAGGTCGTTCGGCTTCTCAATGACAACGATGTGCATGTTCTTGCTTTGAATTCTCAGGATTCAACCGATTCGGCGATCGTGAGGATTGTTGTGAGTGATCCAGACGCGGTCGAAGATCTCTTCGATGTTCATGAGATTGCATACAGTATCTCGGAAATACTTGTTGTAGAAATGAATGAAGTTGCGATCGATCTCAGGCGCATGTTGCAAACTCTTCTCATGGCGGAAGTCAATATTCAGGTCTGTTACCCGATATTGATACGGCCTCACGGCCGCTCAGCCATGGCGCTTCACCTGGATGACCATGAATGCGGCTGGTCCGCGCTCGTCGGCGAGCGCTTTCGCATTCTGAGTCAATCGGATCTCTCGCGATAGCAAGTGCTTGCAAATACCTGCGGATTTGTGACTTGTGCAAGGACCGTGAGATATTTTACTACTTTTACCATCCACAGGATGGTACATATTACAGTTATAAGAATGCCACCTTTACCCGTCATGACCTGATCAGCGATGTTAAACCCGGCGACTTACTCTACGGAACAGAACGCGAGCGTTTA
>DATMQC010000037.1:0-5731 GCA_035567275.1 Chthoniobacterales bacterium
GGTTCTGCTCCAAAGCGCGACGCGTGTTTTGCCCAGTATGCCCTCGTTCGTCCCTCAGCTAGCTGAATTTCATTTGGGGTCGGAAAACAAGTGTCGATAGCGAAATTTCGATTGTCGATTTTCTCGGCGTGCAGTGCCGGAAGTATCGTGAGAGAGAAAGCAAAAAGAAGCGCATAAGTTGGGCTCATAAGGATTCCTCCGATGACTATGCGTAGTCGATTTATAAGTAAGATGCAATTTTTCACTGCTCTCCATTTAAGTACAGTGCAACAGCGGGATCCTCTCGATGCCGCGGACGGAGGTTTCCCCATCAGAATGGATACACGTCCGCCTTGCCCTTGTAGAAGCCCTCGACGGGTTCAAAGACCTCCTTCCAGGTCAGTTCACCCGCGATGGCGAGATTATCGTCAATTATTGCGGTCTTGAAACCCTTCTCATCCAGGTACGCTCTGAGTATCGGCGAGCGCACCTGTGTCTGTGCGTATCCTCCAAAATTCGTCCTCAAGTCGTAAAATCCGCTTTTCCATGGAAGATATTGAATCGAGTTGCTGATTCCTGTCTGTATCTTTGAAAAGACCTGGACAATCTCGTCCAGTGTCTCTCTGTGATGCATATCATCGGTCGTCGAGTAAGCGAAAACCAAGACAAAATCTGATGCGTGAAGATCGTCTTTGAGATTGCGAACAATCGCCCAACACAGCCACAAGCTGGCGTGGCGCGCTTTGATTGATAATTCAGCACAAATCGAAGTCCAGAATCGACGGGCCAGTACGCCGAAGCGAGAAAGAGTTTTTAAATTGTCATTCCTAAAGGAGAGCGGGAGATTCCGGGGGGGTCTGGAAGCTGCGGCTGATGCGGGCGGTGACGGGTAAGGCGGCCTGGTTTGTCATTTATACTCACTCCACGGGAGCTTCCTTATGAGCGCAGACCCCCGGGAATCTCCTGCTCTCCCTTTGCGGATTATGTGCACGGCCTCGTACCCGGCGATCGTGCGCCAAGCTCCTCAGAAGGAGCGAAAACGCTGACTCGCGCGGACCCGCCGCTTGATGCCCGATGATACGAAGTGGTGATGATTCTCAAAGCCAGGGAAGCATGGATGACGGCAAGATATTTATCGAGACCTTCGTAATCCAGGCGGGAGCGGGCCGGTAGTCACACGGACGGAGCGTTCTTCCGAGGGAAGGAAGAGGAATTCCTCATTTACCGGTCACACCAAAATATTGATGGCAACCGGAATTAAAGCCCCCAAAGCGGTGAGTCAACGGCAGAGAACTGGATTATACGAGACAGCTGGGCCTTTGGTCCTTTTTTCCGCCAGTACCAAGCCATTGCCTGATCCGCCTCGGCCTCGACATATTTGAAAAGCCCCTCAATTGAGCTCTCCGGGTCAGCGGCTTTCCAAGTCAAGCTGGTCAGGGGATTTGACCTGATGTTTCTGGCTTCTTTGGAAGCCCCGTGCGCTCTCCCTGGCAGTGAGGAATAATGGAAGTCCCCGGGGTGATCACCTTGGACGGGTACGCCGCCTCGCATCTGGCGGTCGCCAAATTGAAAGCGGCCGGAACCTTGCCGCGCCGCGTGCGGATACGCTCTTGCATGTACTTGAATAACGTCATCGAGCAAGACCATCGCCGGATAAAACAGCGGGTCCGGCCGATGCTCGGATTCAAGCGATTCGAGACGGCGGCCGTGACGCTTCGCGGCATTGAGTTGGCAGAGAAAATTAAGAAAAATCAGTTCAACCTCGAAACCCTGACCGGAAAGTCAGCGACCGCTCCAGCGCTCTGGGCGGGGTCTTGGCGGCATAAGCCTAGAAAATCATTTTGCCAGAAGAACATACATTTATCGAAAATTTGCACCAGAACCGATGGAAGAGGGTTGCACTGAAAATGATGGAGCTCTATAAGTCACCGTTTTAAAAAACCGGCTCATTGCGTTGGCTAATTCATTTTGGCACCATGGACATTTCAGGCTCATCTACGAGGGATTCGAGCATCGAATCTGCTGCAAGCCTTTTGATAACTCGGCCACTCGGTACCCTTTTCACCTTCAAAACGTCTTTTGGAACAGCAGCGGTGGCTGACGGCATTCCGCCTGAAGAGTACGAGACTTGGGTCGCTGGTTTTGAAGACTACCCTGTCGATCACCGATATTACGAGATTGTTCACGAATCGTTAAGGGATCAATGTGCTCACTACTATCTATTCCTCAAAGACTCTAACGGCATGACTCGGGCGATACAGCCATTCTTGATTGTAAGTCAGGACCTCGCGACCGGGACTCCCGCATTTATTCGAAATGCACTAGCTCAAGTCAGACGACTTGTTCCGGGACTCTTGAAGTTACGAATGTTGATGGTGGGATGTTCTGCCGGAGAAGGCGCCATTGTTCTGGAGAGAGTGAGTCGCGATATCAGTTGGACGGTGGATGCGCTGAGGGCGAGCTTAACTCCGGTCGCTCGCCGGCTGAAGGCGGTTCTTATTGTTTTCAAGGATTACCCGAAATTTTACCGTCGATATCTGGACAGATTGCGCGTTTTCGGGTTTACGCGGCTGCCGAGCATGCCGGCCACCCAATTGGATCTGGATTTTTCGGATTTCGAGGACTACTTGAAAAGACGCGTCAGTTACACGACGCGGAAAAACCTACGGAGAAAATTCCGGAAAGCTCAGAGCGGGCCGCCAATCGAGTGGGAAGTTGTCACGGATATATCTCCCTATGTAGACGAAGTCTATCCACTATACCAGCAGACCCTGAGCAGATCGGAATTTCGATTTCAAGAACTAACCAAGTCTTACCTTTGCGAACTCGGGCAGCGCATGAATGATCGCGCATTGTTTTTTCTTTGGCGACAACAAGGGCGGATTATTGCGTTCGCCTCCGTGATAGTTCACAACGGTGTACTCCGCGACAACTACATCGGCATGGACTATACGGTAGCTTTGAAATACCACCTCTATTTTGTGACTTGGCGCGACACCATTACCTGGGCATTGAAAAACGGAATTCACACCTATTATAGCGGTCCCTTGAACTACGATCCAAAGTATCACTTTCGGATGGCCTTGGCACCGCTGGATCTCTATGTCCGTTCGTCGTACGACTGGCTGAATCGTATCTTCAAACCAATTCTACCGCTCCTGGAACCGACGCGGTACGATCGCGTAATCCGAAAGTTCGCGAATGCCGATGAGCTATGGTAGCGAATGTGTGCCCAAACCGAGGCTCTACCGAAACTGTCAGGCTTGTTCTCGACAATGCTTGGGAATTTGACGAACCTCTATCGTTCAAGACTCCTAAGCGCGTTGATGCGTTAGGATGCGGACCCTCGTTGCGATTCGTTACTTCTCAAAGAATGATCGAACGGTTTTACGCAGAATTTGGCGACGTTTTTCGGCCGTTCACCCTTTCCGGGTCGGGAGATTTTCATCACCTGACGGCGATTTTTATTCGTCAGATAAAAGAACCGTTCGTAATACTGTCGTTCGATAATCATCCGGATTGGGTTGTGGGTCCTCTTCAATGGTCTTGTGCCGCGTGGGTTAATCGGGCGCTGGAGAACCCGCTGGTACAACAGGTCGCTGTTTGGGGTTGCGGAAACTTTGAGTGCCGTTTTCCGTGGCGCTTGCGGGGTAATCGATCCGCGTGCCGCTCCGGGCGGCTGTGGGTCGCTCCATGGCGATCCGAAAAGAACGATTACCCGGACTGGCTGCATCCAATATCGGCTGCGGATTGGCAGGCGGCTTTTGCACGATTCGTACAATCGATCAGGACCTCGGCAATTTATGTGACCGTAGACCTGGATTGCCTTGCTGATGGCGATGCAATCACCAACTGGGAGAACGGCCGGTTTTTGTTGTCGGATCTTGTTTGGGCAATCAACCTCCTGCACCAAAAGGCGAAAATCATCGGAGGAGACCTTTGCGGCGCTTTTTCGCCGATGCGCTACCGCTCGTGGTTTCAAACCGTGGCTGGGCGGTTCGATCATCCACGCCAACGATCTGTTACCGATAGCGAACGTCGTTCCATCAATCTGCGCGCGCTGGAAGTGATTTGGCCGATCCTCACCCGAGCCTGACGGCTGCTTGTGGTTGCAATCATGAAGCACACCCGTATAACATGAGCTGTTGGGACCATTCTAATCTCCTACGAAGCCGAAGGTCGAAACCGCTGTGAAGGGCGTGGATCGTCTATCCTGACAAGCTTAGGGGAAAACGGCTGTTTGATGGATGGAATGTAAATGAATTCAAGTGAATCGGATCAATTAACGAGAGCGAGGCTAATCATGCGGTTCACAGTAATCGGCGTCGTGATCGCCGGAATTGCTGGTTTGTTTGCATATGCGGGCGGCTGGCTGACGCCGCACGCCCTCACGCCGGCATCGATGATCAATACGTTCGAGAAGGTGAACGGACGGAAGTGTTGCAAAGATTTGATTCTGCTGAAAATTTCCAGTTTTGCCGAAAACCGCCTTGTTTAAGTGCCTCAAAATCAAGGGCGAACTTTTCAACAAAATCGCGAAAGCGGGGGATTTTTCGGCAAAATTGAAAAGTTGCAACACTTCCGTTTGGAGTCTCCGCGGATACAATTCGACGGGATCTCGATTTGCTCTCAGTACGCGGTTTCATCCGGCGAACTCATGGAGGAGCAGTGCCGGCAGATTACTTTGTCCAAGGCAGTCCTGCGTCCGCGCAATGGATCAGTTCGCGAATTGCGGAGAAGACCGCGCATTGCGCAATGCGCCTCCAAACTGATCCAAGATGGTGAAAGCCTGATTCTCAATGGAGGTTCTACCACATGGTTATTCGCGTTCGAACTGGAGGGGAAAAAGAATCTCACGGTAGTGACCAATGCGCTGGGCATACCGGCCGCCCTTCCGTGCCGGGCGGTTCGCGATATCGTCGTCCTCGGTGGTGAATACCGGGCGGAGTCTCATATCACCGTGGGCTCAGTTGCTTTCTCCGGAGCGATTGCAGTCAGCGCCGATAGCGCCGTACTCGGTGTCGGAGGAATCACACAGGGCGGTATTTTTGCAGAGTTGCGCCAGGATGCAACGAAGACGGCAAGCATGATCGCCGCTGCTCGCAGAACCATCGTCCTGGCAGACTCCGCTAAATTCAATCACAAGCTCCTTGGTCACATTGCATCCCTGGAACGAATCGATATCCTGGTCACCGATGCGGAGCCTCCAAGAGAGCTATTCGGGGCGTTAGGGGAGCTCGAAGTCCAGGTCCTTGTTGCGCCACTTTTGAATTCCAATCACCGCTCCAAGCCTACGACTTAATTTATTTAGCCAATCGAGCAAATATCCCAAGCTCAAACGCCTCTCATGAATTGTCGCTGTTAGATCAATTTAGCCTCGCTAAAGGCCTTGCGAATCTCAGAGGTTCTGTTCAAAGCGTCGGAGTAGACCTGGCTTGCATTGGCATTAGGTTCGTTGCGCGAGGTCTCGACTGCCTGTACGAGCCGCTCGCAGATTTCCGCCAACGTGGTACCCGATCCCTGTTCATTGCTCCAAACCCATCCCGCTTGAATGGCCCCGCCCAGCCCGACCCCTTCTCCGCTTTGGTTAGGCCAGTCGGCTTGGACATTTCGTGGGCGTCGCGTCGACATATGCCTTCAATCCGGTGACATAACTTCACACCCGTAAACTTTGTGCAGGCGTTCGCGACGACGCCGACCGGTAATCCAATAACCGTAGGCCGAAAAACTTCACCTATGTGAATTTCGCCTT
>DATMQC010000038.1:0-9367 GCA_035567275.1 Chthoniobacterales bacterium
CTTGTGTCCACGAGGTTCTTATAATTGCCCACCCCCGTGTTGTTAATCAGGATGTCGATCTGCCCGAAGGTCTGCATTGCGGCTTCGACCGTCTTTTTCGCCGTGCTTTCCTCTCGGGCATCGCCGAGGACGCTGATGGCCTGCGTGCCTAGCTTTTCTGCTTGTTGCTTGAGCTCGTCGAGCCGCTCCTGGCGCCGCGCCGTGAGCACCAGTCGCGCGCCCTCTTGGGCCAAGGCACGGGCGCAAGCTTGTCCGATGCCGGCGCTTGCGCCCGTGATTAGGGCCACTTTTCCAGTGAGGTTTGTCGTCATATTTTGTTAGTTTCGCGCTTTAAGCCTGGGTCACAAACGACTTTTTCCGATTAAACGGTCGGCTAGGAGAGTTGTCCTCGCCGTTATACGAATGTCTCAGCGCTCGCACATCGAATGGCTGAAATTCGGCCGACTCAGGAACGAACGTCACTTTACGCGTACCGATCAGTGTGAATATTACTGCTTCCATGTCTTCTGTTCTTTTTTGTCTTTTCGCGCAGCACCTTCGGTCGTCCGGGCCCTTACGAGATAATTATCATTTCTTATTTCCTATCACGAAATCTGATGTTTGTATTAAGCTGGAGAAAGTTGGGCCGAAGGGACTAAGTCGAGTCGCCAAAACTCAAGCGTTCATCTTTGTGGCCGATTGCTTTCTCGATCTATGCTATGAACATGCGAAGCGATCGTCGATGCTTCTCGTCGACATGACAGGAAACGTTACATCGACACCTTGACATCAGGACCTGGTCTATCATTATGGCTGCCCGCAGCCTTTCAGCGCCTTCGATTAAATCCCATTCCGTGCTACGCGCTAGGAGACAGTTGGACTTTCCAAATCAGCCAATTCTCGGCTCAGACGGATAAGATCGGCTGAATTTTCCAAACCATCGAGGAAGCGCTTAGGAATGCCCGTTAGTCCAACCTGTGCGCCGACCAGAGCGCCTGTGAGAATGGCCCGAGCTTGATTTTGACCGCCGCCATTGATGGCGTTCAAAACTGCCGATTCGAAGTCGTTGGCAAACCTGGCCCCGAGATAATAGGCCGCGGGCAACTGGTGATAAATGGCGCAGGGCATACCGTACACCAGAGAAACTTTCCATGCTGGCTCAATTTTGATGCCCGGATCTGTGCCTGCTTCGGCCATGTATCTCGGAGTCCCAAGCGCATCTGGAGAGGAAAAACGACCGACGCGAAAAGGGTCTGGCGAGCCAGGCGCGGGAGGCCGGAAATTTTCGAGAGCGACGGTATGGAAGGGAAGCTGCCCTTCCTTCACCAATTTCATCAGCTTGTCCGAAATGCTTGCGTCCAGCTTTTCTCCCGAAACCAGTTGCGCCAGAACCGAACAATAGGCAACCGTCATCGCTACAATGGGTTCGTCGCTCTGCGTCAGAATAGTGTTGGACCAAACCGCTTCCGCTACCCGCTTGGGGGAACCGGCATAGAGGACGGCCAAAACGAGGGCCCTTTCGGCTAAAAGCTCAGCAGTAGGCATGCCACAATTCGATCTAGCTTCGTAACAGCTTTATTTCAGATGTTTTAATATGAATGTTACGCGATTACTATGACAACCGATCAACGCTTCCGTATTATCGGCATGACCGCCCGTCTCGGACCATGGCATTTTTTGCTGAACACGTCGGCGATAGGCTTCCCGGATGCTCTGACTTGTATAACCACCGGGCCCTTGGTTCGGCGTCCCGTCGAGCTGGGGAAACAGCTCTTCATCCAAACGCCGGGTAAAGCTCTCTTCGCTATACCCCTTATTTGCCACGCTTGATTCCAGAAGCATCTTGGTGATCAGGCCCGCCTGCGAAAGCTGACCTGCCTTCATGCCTGCGTGGTATCTGCCGGGTTTGGGAGTGGTGTAATCGCTGATCCAGGGCCCGAATTCGCGGCGAAGTTCTTCGAGATCATAGTACCAATGACAACCAAGGCCGAGATCGTCTCCGATGAAAGCTCCCATGAGTGCGCCGACGGCGCGATTTGTTCTAGAGTTCATTTGATTTTACATAGGGTTTTTAGGTGTAGCGACCCGAGAACATAATCGGCTCAAACCAAAAAGATCGCCCATTTCCGGACCACATTACGATCGGCTCGGCAGAAGCCTCGCCCGACAAATAACTATTGCGCCGCTATCTCGTCAGTTAACTATACACGGTGATGAGCTTGTAGCTGGAGCCGTCGGTCCCCGGAGCCATACCACAATGCCGCACGACCTACCCAGGCCGGCCTAACGTCATGATACCATAACGCATTGCGCCCATCTTGTAAGCCAACCAGATCCGCAAGACGGTTAAAGCAAAAATGCGATTCCGTCGTTGTCGGTCTACCAAGAAAGCGCGATAGCGAGCATCCGTGAGCAGATGCCTTATCATCCGTTGCAAAATGATCCCCCAAGTGCGGCTGACCGCTTTGGTACAATCCTGAGCGTCGATCACCACAAACCCTGATGCCTCGCCGGCTTCAACTAGTTCGGCCAAGGTCGGCAACTGGGGGATTCTGCCTTCATCACAGATCGGCCGTAGTAACAATTGGATCTCTATCGGGGACGCCTGTGCCCGGCTGAGCCAAGCGCAGACCACCGGGCGTCCGCCAACTGGCAAAATCTGGAATGCCCTGCGAAAGAACTCAGCTCGGGGCATGTGTTCCGTGCTCTCAATGGCAATGGCGGTGCGGTAGTTGCCTGTCGGAAGATCGGCCGAGAGCCAATCCGCGAGGAGATATCGCGGGTTTGGGCCGGAACAAAGATTTTGGGCGTAAGCGAGCTGAACGGGAGAAAGCGTGATCGCGGTAACCTTTGCTCCGTGCTCGGCCGCCAACTGACGGGCGGGAGCGCCGTAACCACAACCAATATCGAGGACTTCATCGCCAGGTCTTATTTGCGCTTTTTGCGCAACGATGTCCACCAGGCGTCTCACTGCGGTTGCGGAGCTCTCTCGGCCTTCGATCCAAAAACCATGATGCACATGCTCACCCCAAAGCTCTCGGTAAAAGCAATCCAATTCATTGTAGTGGTCAGCTATTGTCGATTGGTTAAAAGGTGCTTTTGCTGAGATCACGGTGTGTAACTTTGTCTTCACGATTTACAAAGATCGCGCCTCTTCCATCGGGTTGCGAGAATTCAGCTTCTCCATCGAGGACGCACCGATTTAACTCCAATCGACAATCGCGCGGGCCGGTAGGGAACCGCACTCTTGTGGCCTGATCCCGGCATAATTATTCGCTCGCACTCGTGGTTGCTTCGACGTCGATATCCACTGTATTATTGACGCGAAGGACAAATATGCTCGGATCTTTCATACCCCAACCCACATAGGGCACGGTGAAGTGTGTCTTCAAATTGATTGCGTTGCCTTCGGGATGAATATTGATCCTCAGTTGGAGAGGATGCTCCGCACCATGGATGCGGAAGACTCCTTCCACGGTAACTACCTCATCGCTCGACGACACGACTTTGCCGATGACGTGTGTAGGACGAAAACTGATGATTGGGTAGCGGTCGCTCTCCAAAATACTCTTGTGCATGCGTCCATCGCGAGCTGGGTTTCCACTCTCTCCACTGGTTGCGTCCACCTCAATCAGTCCGTCAGCCGAGCCGTCATCGAGATTAACATCGACTGCTCCCCTCTTAAGCTTGAATGTACCGTACACCGTGTGAATGGGATCGGACAGGGTCCAGCGTATCGACGTCGTCTCAGGTTGGAAGACGACCGTCCTCTTATGCGAATTCTTGTCCGTCGCACATGCGATCGAGAGACATAGGACAGAGAACGTGACATTGAGGAGCAAATGCGCGGCCCTATGGTGATAAGCGACTCGGCGCATATGTCCGCGAGCTTCTCGTATAAACATTGTTCTCCTGATGCTCTAACCGTGGTTGAAAAGAAGACGCCATCCGAGCGATGGTCCGCGCCGAAGCGCGAATGATGGAAGACTCTCCACACCCATATGCACTGATAGGAGTCCCTTGAAGAATGATGTGTCCGAAGCGAGCACTCTCATTCCATGTTTTTCCACACCAGTAGAAACCGTCCGTTCCAGCGGAGCGAACGAATCCAGCTGGGCGCTGAAAATGCTGTATGAACGCCGAGTATGCTGGTTCGAACGCGTTAGGTACGGCAAAATGTAAAAGATCCGTCGCACCTCAACATCTCCTATTTGTGAGTATGGCACGGATCACCCGGTCAAGTTTTAGTTCGCGTCCGTTCGCGATTCAATTGCATTGGAACTGCGCATTCGATTTCTCATTCTCGGCACTCGCGAGCTTCTTTCCGCGTCCAGCCGGAACAACTAATTCGCCTGGAGATTGCCAGTTTATTAGGGTCGTATGGCAAAGCAAAACCATCGGGAGAAATCGAGCAACCGACCAGCGGACGAGCACCACCTGATCAAGCTGGAGAAGCAGGCTGGTTGCAGGGACCGGCCACAACCCGCCTGGGCCAATCGGAAATCTCAACGCAGAAGAGAGTTTTTGGCCCTCGGCCTGATCTTGGGACTTGGCGGGTGCGCCTCGGTAGGAGTTCGCCATCCGACGCAAGGCGCCGCGAATCCAAGATCGCCAAGCCAGATCTTTGTGGCCGAATTTGACGCAGGTAAAGGCATCTTTCAGGTTAACCGGTCTGGAGACGAACTGGTCGCCTTTGAACAGAAGACCGCCGGCGCGCTAGCGGACCACTTGGTAGCGGACCTTAGCAAGTCGGTAGTACCGGCCTCTCGACAGAATGACTCGAGCCGCCCTCGGGGAGACGCTTGGCTAATCACTGGAGAGTTCGTGCGAGTAAATCAAGGTAGTCGGGCTTTGCGTGGTTTGATCGGTTTAGGCGCCGGAGGAACAAAAATGGAGACAATCGTTCGGGTCTATGATCTCTCTGGCCGATCAAAAGAACCAGTTCTGCAATTTGAAACCACTGGCGGCAGCAATGCTGAACCAGGTGCAATTTTTGGTGGGGCCTTCGGAGCTTTGCCCCATGCGATACGAAATGCTGGGTTGCGAGGTGTCGGTGATGATACCGCGCGGACGGCGCGAGAAATCACCGCGATGGTAGGAGACTATTACACTAAGCATGGCGGGCAACTATTACGAAGCGAAAAAAAGCCGAAGATCCTCGCGGCACGGTGAGCGGTCGTGTCGCCCCCTTAGCTAAGAACGCGAAAAGGGGGCAGCCGTGAATGGCGCGAAGACAAGCGACATTTAGGGGTGATTCTTCGGACGGTTTCGGGTTACCAAACTTTTGTCTTGCAATGAAATATTGATTAGACTAATTATCTAAGATAAACAAATGATAATTTTTCTTAACTAATATATTTAAGATTATGAATAAGGCCGTGAACCCAGCTCGATTTTCAGCTTGCCGGCGTGGCTTTTTTTCAACTCCCGGACACCGACGATGGCATAGCCACCGTTCGGTTTCACGAACCCCGCTCTATCTACGAAGTTCCTCCCTAAGGTGCGGAATTGGCTTGCTTGATTTCACGTTCTCAACGTCTTGCCGAAATGAATCAACTCCGGCCCGTCGACAGGAATAGCGACGGCAAGCAGGCCGGCGAAATCACACTGGTTGATGTCGCAACCGGCAAGCCGTTTCCGATCGCGCGTACCGGTTCCATCTCCTGGACCAGTGCGGCCCGGGGCTGGCTCGGGATCATGGTGGAGGCCCATCGGCACGAGCCGCAAGAAATGCCAGCGCATTATCTCGACGCGCATGGACTCATGATATGCGCCAGCCGCGGGCCGATTATTTTTGGCTGGAAGGAGAATGGCCGGTGGCGCGATCGCGTAATGAACCCCGGTGAATTCCATTTGATCACCCGTGGCGAGATCAGCGCTCCGCGCTGGCCACAAGCGTTCGATGCCGTTACGCTCGCCTTGGACCCGCGATTCGTGCCGGACGTAGTGAAGGACGGATTGCCTGCCGAGCGGGTTGAATTTGCACCGCAGCGGGCGGTATTCGATGCGACCATTGCGCGCTATTACCAGGCGTTCCGTTGCGAACTCGCCACCGATTCGCCCAACGGTTTGTTGTACGTGGACAGCCTGGCCATTGGATTCACGTTGAATTTGCTTTCCAAATACGCCGTAGCCAAACCGAAGATTCCGTTGCCGCGAGGCAAGTTGAATTCTTTTCAGCTGCGCAGCGTTGTGGATTTTATCCAGTCACACCTGGACGAGAATCTTTCTCTGGTCGCCTTGGCGGAACAAGCGAACGTGAGTCCGTTTCATTTCGCACGCCAGTTTTGCGCGACCGTCGGTTTGACGCCGCATCAATTCGTCCTGCGCCAGCGCGTCCAAAAGTCCCTCAATCTCATGAAGATTGGAAAACTTCCGCTGGCGCAAATCGCCATCGAATCCGGCTTTCACGACCAGCCACATTTCACCCATACCTTTCGCAAAGTTCTCGGCACGACTCCCGCCAGGTATTCAGTTGGCCGATAACCAGCCCTCCGATTGGGCAAGTTTTTACAATCGCCCGCCGGCCGATCGCGATAGCTTGGCGTCCAAAGAACGAAGCCATTTCAAAATCTGACTGACGGGGCTGCCATCGTGCGGCTGATCAACCCAAACCTGCCTCTCGCTTATGAATCTAGAACTCGTCGATAAAACCGCTCTCATTTCCGGTTCCACCAAGGGTATCGGTTTCGCCGTCGCCAGCCAACTGGCGGCGGAAGGCGCGCGAGTGATCGTGAACGGACGCTCGGATAGTGCAGTTAATTCCGCCTTGAAACAGATTCGCAAAACGGTGCCGGAGGCGAAAATCGAGGGATTTGCCGGAGACCTGGCCTCAGCTACGGCAACGGAAGACTTGCTGAAGCATTTTCCCGCCGTGGACGTTCTCGTCAACAACCTCGGAATATATGAACCCAAATCCTTCGACACAATTTCCGACGAAGATTGGCTTCAAGTCTTCAAAGTCAATGTGCTCAGTGGCGTGCGCCTCAGCCGCGCGTACGTCTCGGGGATGAAGCAACGGAATTGGGGGCGAATTATTTTCATCAGTAGCGAGAGCGGCATTTCTACTCCCAAGGAAATGATTCACTACGGTATGACGAAGACCGCTCAGCTCGCGGTTTCACGAGGATTGGCTGAGTATTGCGGCGGGACAGGGGTCACCGTGAACTCCATTCTCCCGGGACCGACTCACTCGTCCGGCTTTGAGGATTTTGTCGCGCCATTTCGGGGTGGCCACTCGATTGAGAACTTCGAAAAGGAATTCTTCAAAAGCGTTCGCCCGAGCTCATTGATCAAACGCTTCGAGACACCCGATGAAATCGCTCGACTGGTGACATTCGTTTGCAGCCCGGTCGCCTCAGCAATCACCGGAGCCGCTCTGCGCGCGGACGGCGGGGTCGTTTCCTCATGTTTCTAACGGCAATGCTCCACAGACTTCTACTGACATTACAATATGATAACCAATCAACACATAGCGATTGTGGGTGGCACGGCAGGCATAGGTCTGGCCGTGGCGCAGATGGCGGCCGACGCCGGCTCAGAAGTGCGCCTTGGCGGTAGCAGCCGCGATAGACTGGACCAAGCGCTTCGGCAGTTCAACGGCAAGGTCAAGGGTGAACTGGTGGACGTACGCGATGAAGATTCGATTCGCCGATTTTTTGTTCACGCAGGCGCGATTGATCACGTCGTCTCGACAATCGGCCTTAACTATCAACCTGTCAGGGTTCGTGATGGACGGCGCGCCGATTTGGATGACCTTTTCACAGTCAAGTATTGGGGCCAATTTCTCGTTGCCAAACACGCGGCAGAACAACTTGCGGCAAACGGTTCAATCACACTGACGTCGGGTGTTCTCAGCCACCGCCCTGCGGAAGGGTTCGCCGCGCTGGCCTCAGTGAATGCTGGTGTCGAAGCACTGGCACGCACATTAGCCTTGGAACTTGCTCCTCGTCGCGTGAACGTCGTTTGTCCCGGTTTTGTCGATACCGGGAAGCTTCACACCGATTTGCCGGCGGAAACCCGGTCCGCGAAGTTACAGGCCGACAAGGCCACAACTCTGCCGACCATGCGCGTCGGCCTACCTCAGGACCTTGCTCGTGCCTATATTTATGCCACCGAGAATCCTTATCTCACTGGCCAGACGCTCGTCGTGGATGGTGGCGCCTCACTAACCTGACATATCCAAGCACAGCCAATTGAAAACAAAGCCATGAGGCAGATGACTTCCAGAAAGGCGGAGCCAGCAGCCGCCATTGCGCTCGCGCTGTTGGCCACCGGCGCGGGATTCCTTGCGTTCGGCCAAGACGTAACAGACGGCAACTTGCCACAGCCCAAATTGGTAATCATGGACAAATCGCTTCCCGCCGATCAGGCCCAAAAGTCGATCCATGCGGCGCGGCTCTTCTATGCGTTTTGGAATACCGGTGACCCTCAACTCGCAAGAATCGTGCTGGCTCCAAGTTTCATCGACCGGACATTGCCGAAAGGCCGTCCGCAAGGAGTTGATGGACCGCTCTTTGCGTCGGGCAACTTCCGCCACGCGGTGCCGGACCTACGGTGTGACATTGAACAACTCATTGTGACCGGCGACCGCGTGGTCGCACATCTACATTTTTCGGGACATTTCACCGGGACTTTCGGGGAGAAGCAAGGAGCAGGTCAACCCATCGATTTCATCGCAACGGACATTTTGCGGTTGGAGGATGGCCGCATCACGGACAACTGGCACATTGAGGACAATCTTACATTGATGCAGCAATTCGAAATCGTCCCACCCTGATACAGTGGAGGTATAAAACAACGCGTCAGCAAAAACAACCGAGAAAACCAGATATGATCCACAGAAACCCTTTCTTCGCTCTTACGGCGGCGACCGCCGTCTTTTTCGTCCTCTGCGTGGCCCCTGCACCGGCTTTGGCAGCGCCCGTAAAGAACATTGTCCTCGTCCATGGCGCCTGGGCAGATGGTTCCGGCTGGAAGGGTGTTTACGACATTCTTGTCAAAGATGGCTACAACGTCAGCATCGTTCAGGAGCCGGAGACGTCGTTCCAGGAGGATGTTGCCGCGACGAAGCGCGTCCTGGCTCAGCAAGATGGACCGTGCATCCTTGTCGCCCACAGCGACGGGGGAGCGGTAATTACCGAACGAGCTAAAAGCGACATGGTCGAAGTCCCAGGTGCCAGTCACTCGGTTTATGCGTCCAGGCCGAAGGAGGTTGCCGCCTTGATTGAAGAAGCGGCCTCGCACGGCAAGTCGCAAGACCGTTAACCGGATGCTATGAACTCAAAGACCAAGGAGATTCCGGAATCACAGGTTTGGCTGATAACCGGCAGCTCCCGTGGATTGGGCAGAGCACTCGCCGACGCCGTTCTTGGCGCCGGTCACAAGC
>DATMQC010000039.1:0-7049 GCA_035567275.1 Chthoniobacterales bacterium
GCGTCCGAAAATCTGCCGTCATCGCGTCCTTGACGTACGACGATCACGTTCATTGACGGAACGATAAACATTCTCTGATATCCGGATCCGATCGCAGCGATCATGTCTCTTGGCGCTTCTCGACAGAGGCATGTTGCCTGCCAATTCTGGCGCTCCCAAGGTACTTCGAGCATTCTCTCCACATCCACCTCACGGGCATTTGGGGCCAGGTGATTCAACCAGAAACCCATTCCGAACATCGGATTGATGCGCGTTCCTCGAAAACATTCCGCCAGGTATTCCGGACGGACGATCTGGCGACCCCTGTATTTGCCGTCTCTCAGAATCAACTCTCCAAGTCGAGCCCATTGCAAGGCCGTCAGCCGGAATCCGCTGGCTAAAAGGGGGTTGCCTCGCGCGTCTTCCCGGAAATCCACGTACGCGATTCCGAGCGGGCGAAGGATACGGCGGTTTAAATATTCCTTAGGGGTCATCTGCTTCGACGCCAGCTTGCGTCGAAGGACTTCACTGAAGATCTGTAATTGGCTCGGGCCGTAGATGAAGGATGCACCCCGCTGCACGGCAGCCGGCAACCGTACGCTATAGCCGTTCCGATCGGAAATACTCCTTCCATGCAGCGAAAATGCAGGTTCGATGCCGGCGGTGAAATTCAGCAGATCGCGCACACGGATTTCTGATTTTTCCGGGTTGCTGCACCACTCGGGGATGGTGTTGCAAACCGGTTCATTGAAGTCCAGAATTCCGTCTTGAGCTGCAGCCGCCGCCGCGACGCACCAAAAGCCTTTCGTGCCGCTGAAAATCGAGGCAATCCGGTCGCGATCGTCACCGTTTGCGTAGCTCTCATAAATCACGTTTCCATCCTGCATGACAAGGAATGAATAGCCGCGATGCAGGGCGGAATATCGGGAGGCGGCTCGCAGAGATGCAGCACTTATTTTTCCGGTGGCCGCTTGAACCATTTCACATGGCATCGCCATGCAAACCAACGCAGTTAAGAGAATTCCTTGGTGTCGCATTCAAAGCGAAATTCACTACCTTGCCCGCCGGGAAAAGCAAGAAAGAAGAAGGGAGCGGGACTCAAAAATTGGAATAACCCTCTCTTATCCTGTCCCTCATGAACTTCTGACTCCTGAGCTGCTGTGCGTCTTCACTCCTTCCTCATCGCTCTTCACCACCGGTAAATCACAGTAAAATTCGGTAGATTTATCGCGTTGACTGAACACTCCGATCCGTCCTTCGTGGGCTTGAACCACCTGCCGGGCAATCGACAGTCCAAGGCCAACTCCCTCTCCATCGTGGCCCGACCTGCGATAGAATTTATCGAAAACCCGTGCTTGCTCCTCCTCGCTCAGGCCGGGTCCGGAATTAAAAACGCTGAATCGGACGAAGTCGGCTCCGTAAGGCTGGGCCTTCAAGAGGATCTCCGACCCTCGATATCCATATTTGATTGCGTTGGAGATGAAGTTTGAAAAGACAATCGAGATCCGTTCCATGTCCGCGAACACCACCGGCAGATCCTCTGCGACTTCGATCCTCAACGGACGCGAGATGGATTCGGCTTGTTCGCGAAAGGCGCCGTAGCTCTCTTCAATTATCCGTCTTGGGGAAACTTCCCGGAGATTCAGCAACGGTTTGCCGCTCTCCATGCGGGCAAGATCAAGGATGCTGTTCAACGTCTTCAACAGCCGTTCGCAGTCGTTGCACGCCGTGCCGACAAGCTCCTCTTGCGCCTTCGTCAATTCGCCCGTACTCTTTTCGAGCAGAAGATAAAGCACCATCCGAATCCCGGTGAGCGGAGTGCGGATTTCGTGACTGAGCGTCGCGAGCATGTCCGTTTTCATCTCGTCGAGCCAACGAAAGCGCGTGACGTCAACCAGCATCAGAGCCCGCCCGAATATCGTTCCGTCCTCCAGGACAATCGGAAATATTCTCGGAAGGAAATAAACTTCCTGTTCGTCGATTCGAAAGAGCAACGCTTGCTTGAGATCGTCCAGCCGGTATTCCGGACCTGTAATAGAGGCCTCGGCCAAGTGCTTGCGAATCTGCCCCGGCATCGCTCCATTCGAACGCAGTGAGTCCATCAATCGTTCCGCTGCCGGATTCATACGGCTTATCGCGTCATAATCGCCGAGAATGAAAATTGGATAGGGCAACGTCGTCATCATCGCGCGGATCACTTGGTTGAGTTCAATGAATTTCCGGTCCGTCTCCCGGTAGAAATTCCTCAATTCTTCAGCCATCGCGTTGAACTCGCGGGTGAGAGCTCCGAGTTCATCGTCAGTCTCTGCCGGCAGCGACTGCGCAAAATCGCGCGAACGCAGTTCACGAATCGACCTGGTCAAGTTCTGGATCGGCATAATAATCGACTGACCGAGCCGAGCATAGGTAAACAAAAAGACCGTAACCGCACTGAGCATCGCTATGAACAGCAACCGAATCGAATCCCTCGATTTTTGCTCAGCGGTCTGATTCTCCCTGAACATTTGCTTTTCATTTCGGTCGAGTATTTTCTCGGTCAGATCGGTGATCTTAAGCGTCAGAACTGGAATTTGGGCTCGAGTCTCTGCGATTCGAGCCCGCCCGTTCTCGCCCTGCTTGAAATACTCGAAAATGCGCCTGTAAACCCGCACATACTCGCCGCACGTCGCCTTCAGTTCATCGACAAGCCTTTCTTCGTCCTGGGTCCTGGCGTTTCGCTCAAGAACAGGAAAACGAGCATTAAATTGCCGCTCCACTTCGTCGAGCGTCTGCGGCTGGTCGAAAGGCGGAGACGGACGGTCCCCTCGTGTATAAAACGTGTTTACGCGGGCTGTGGCGGTCCGCATGTAGTGACAGACCTTGATGCTGTCATAATTGTCCCGCAGCACGTTGTCGACCGCGCGCCCCAGATCGTTGAACAGCCACACGCCATAAATCCCGACAAGAAGAAGGATGAGTAGCGTCGCAAGCAACCCGAGAGTCAACTTCAGACGTAACATTTATTCAAAGCTGCATCCGCTTCCTCTTCCTATACAGGGTCGCAGGATCGATTCCGAGAGTTTTCGCTGCCGAGTCCAGACTGGAAGCTCTTCCCAGGATTTTTCGAATATGCGCCGCCTCAAGCTGCTCAAGGGTAAAGTCCGCCCCAACGGTCGCTTCGGTTTCTTGCCCGTCCGCAAAGGAATCGGGCAGGAAATCTTCCCCGATCTCATTCGTCTGCGAAAGGATGACCGCCCGTTCGACCGTATTCCGTAGCTCCCGAATATTGCCGTGCCATGGATGCGAACGAATTCTTCGCATCGCAGGCTCAGAGAAGGACAATGCGTTACGTCCAAGTTGCTGCCCGAAGAATCCAAGGAATTCCACCGCCAGGCTCTCCAGGTCTCCAAGTCGCTCTCTTAACGGAGGTATCACGACCGAAATGACATCCAGGCGATAATAAAGATCCTCGCGAAACGTTCCCTTCCGAACGCAATCTTTCAGATCTTTGTTCGTAGCCGCGATAATCCGAGTGTTCGTCGTTCGGATTTTGTTTTCCCCGACTCTTTCATATTGCCGCTCCTGCAACATTCGGAGGAGCTTAGGTTGAATCTCCAAGGGCAACTCCCCGATTTCGTCCAGAAATAAGGTACCGGAATCCGCCGCGGCAACCTTGCCCCACGTATCACGGACCGACCCCGTGAAGGCGCCCTTCACGTGTCCAAACAATTCACTTTCCAAAAGCTCACGCGACAAACTTGGACAACTCACAGTGACAAAGGGTCCTTCTTTTGAGTTGCCTCGCTGATGCACTTCGCGAGCGAGGACGCTTTTGCCGGTGCCGCTTTCTCCAAGAAGAAGGATTGCCGCCTGTGTAGGGGCCGCGCGGAAGAGGACATCGAGGGTCCGGGTCATTCTCGGGTCGGAAGATTGCAGCTCAATTCTTGGATTCTGAAGATTGATCTGCTGCTGCAGGTCATCAATCCGGGATTCAAGCCTCCTTTGCTTCTCGACGCGTGCCATGATTTGGCGCAGATGCTCCGGCGTAAACGGCTTTTCCAGGTAGTCGAACGCCCCCTTCTGCATCGCGGCGACCGCCGAAGCAACGGACGCATACGCCGTAAAGACAACAACAGGCAATTTGGTATGTTGACGTTTGATTTGCTCCAGGACTTCGAGCCCATCCTGATCGCCTAACCGTAAGTCCAGGAACGCAAGATCATAAGCGTCCTCCTGAAGTTTCAGGATCGCAATCTGCCCGCTGTCGGCCGTTTCCGCACTATGACCGGCGGCCTGAATAGCGACCGCCACTGATGTTCGAATTGATCGTTCATCATCCACAATTAAAACGCGCATGTCTCTCCGTTAGTGAGTTGGATAAAAAAATTTGCTTCAGCAATCTCCAAGCCTGCGGGCCGCAAAACTCTCTGCTTACCTGCAGAGAAAACATTTTCGGGTCGCCAAAATCCAAATAAAAAGATCCGGCGAATCATGCACAATGCAATGGAATAACGCTCAAGCTTCGCATACTGCATACCGCACGGCCGTCGAAGAGCGTGCGACGAGGTTCGCGGAGGAAGAAGATTTCACCACGGAGACACAGAGAGCACCAAGATCTGCAAGGGAGAAGAAGGTTTGTTGGAGCGGTTGTCCGCGTTTTTTCGCGTTTGGAAATTGCTTGAGGATGGATGTATTGGAACGCGAAGAGCCGCGCGACGCACGAACCGCCTGAGAGTGTGTCCTCGGGTAACCCCAACGAAAACTTCGTGCTCTCTGTGTCTCTGTGGTGAATTTCCCCTGGAAATGAAGAGTCTCTGATATTTTCTGGTTCGTCTCGATTCCGAGAATCGCCAATCCCATCCTTGGAATCGAAGAAACGCATCCGGAACCGTGAGCAAAATAACCTCACCTCGGTAAGTTGCTGCCATCCTGCCAGTTGCAAAACGTCAGTGACGCCCGGCACATCCCTTGCTGAAATTCCATGCAGATGCCAACTAACCAACCGCAACCATCCACCCATACCATGAGCGACGAAATCACTCCTCAGAATCCTCAAGTCATTAAAGACGAGCAACTCGAAGAGGTCTCCGGCAGTCTGTTCGATGACAACGGCTGCGACGCACTAATCAACCCGCCTGTCCACGTGCTCTCCTAGCACCCAGACCCAAAGCCGCCGCTTTTCCATCAAACGGCGGCCTTTTTTATTTTCAACTTGTGCCCGCAGCTTGCAGGGCGGATTTCCGAAGGCGGTCGTTCTCCTCGGCGGGGCAGCTCGGAGATCTGCCCCATAAGCGCTAACTTAAGCGGTGCAGCGCTCACAAACGCGCTACGATGTAGGCGAACCGTCTCGGTTTGCGCGGCTTTGAGGCGTGCAAAGCGGGGACGCTTCGCCTACTTTGCGCTTAAGTTAGCGCTTATAGAGATCTGCCCCTACCGCAGACTGGCGATAGCGGCGGGGCAGACCCGGTAGGGTTGGATCTCCGAGCCGGCCGTTCGTCCGGCAACCCTCGATTTGGCCGCTCCACCCAATCAATGCTGTTCCCAACGCGACCTTGAAATCCTTACATCTCGGCGGTCTCGGGCGGGGCCTCGCTGGAAACTCTTTATGCCCGGCTCTTTGCCGAAAGTGCTTCGCGCACCGATGGCAACATGTTTGCTGAGCCAAGCTTCTCGTTCTTACGCGCTATGAATTTCGCGTATTCATCGACGAATATTTTTCCCGGCGGCCTGAAATCGAATTGTTCAGGATGATCGCGGAAATATTCGCGATGAACGCGCGTCCAGACCATGCGTCCATCCGTATCGATGTTTATTTTGGTCACTCCAAGCTTGGCAGCCGGCAGATATTCGTCTTCATCGACTCCACGCGCGCTCGGATCCAATTTGCCGCCCGCAGCATTAATGCGGCGGACCTCTTCTTCCGGAACGCTCGAACTCCCATGCATGACAACCGGCGTTCCCGGAATCTCCTTTTGAATCGCTTCGATAACCTCGAAATGCAGGCTTTGTTTCCCTTTGAATTTAAAGGCTCCGTGACTTGTCCCTATCGCCGCCGCAAGCGAATCGCAACCGGTCTCCTTGACGAATTCCACCGCCTCAACAGGATCGGTCAAAAAAGCGCTACCCTCGTCTACTTTCACATCTTCCTCGACGCCGCCTAACCGCCCTAACTCGGCTTCTACGCTGATCCCCTTCTTGTGCGCACGGTTCACGACCCGTTTGGTGACTGCCACATTTCCCTCAAAAGGCTCATGGCTTGCATCGATCATGACAGAACTATAAAAACCCGATTCGATGCAATCGTAACAGGTCTCCTCATCGCCATGATCCAGATGAACCGCAAAAACGGCCTCCAGATAGATCTCCTCAGCCGTCCGGATCATCGCTTCGAGCATTCGTTTGTCGGCATAACTGCGAGCCCCTTTGGAAAGCTGAATAATAAATGGCGCTTTGGAATCGATACATCCCTTAAACAGACCAAGGATCTGTTCTAGATTGCTTATGTTGTACGCTCCGATCGCGTATTTCCCGTAGGCAAGCTTGTACAAGGCGGACGTTGGCACAATCATACGGAATTCATTATCATCGCTTCCCGCCGGACAGCGCAAGGGGTAACTGCGATATAAGCCGCTTGCGTGGTCCGGTTTTCAACGTAGTAAGACCAGGATGCGCATTCTTTACGTCGATTGCTTCTCAGGCATCAGCGGCGACATGATGGTGGGAGCGCTGGCTGACTTGGGAGTCACTCCTTCAACATTCGAATGGGAACTCTCCAAGATTGAGTTGGGAGACTTTCACCTGCATTTCGAGCGTCAGGCCCGCCGGAGGATCGCTGGAATAAAGTTTGATGTTCACTCGGGGTTGACCCATGTGGAGAGCACGCAGCATTCGCACGACGACGACGAGGCGCATCGTGCTGAACAATCCCCAGAAAAGGACGAGCATCCCCACAAATGTGCGCATCATGACCATGACCATCGTCACGACCACCATGAATCCGATAAAGCGGACCAATCCCCTGCGCACACGCACAGCGAGGGAACACAGTCAAAGAGCTTGCCGGAGATTCGCGATTTGATTCAGAAAAGCGA
>DATMQC010000040.1:0-4460 GCA_035567275.1 Chthoniobacterales bacterium
GGGTCTCCCCTGCTGGTCATTCCCATCCCAATCGATAAAAAGTCCGTTAAAGCCCGATTTGAAACTATCGATGCTTGCTCCCTTTTTGAGGATCCGCACGAGTTTTCCTCTGCTGTCGTAGACTCCAAGACTTATTACCCCCTCAACCGGCGGAGGTATAAAGATCAGCTGGTTGTTGCTCGCTTCTTCATCTTGGGAATGCAGCGGGAGGGCCAGCAAAAACAAAACTATAAAGATGGAAATAGGCCCCCAACGCAAACAATCAGACATAGACTTTCCAATTGAGATCCGGGAAAATATTGTCTCTCCATTCACAATTTCCCAAGAATTCCTCGTCAACCGTACCCCCCTTCAACTGATCATAGAGCCGGGTAAATCGCAGGATGTGATCTTTGGACCGCTTTCCGGCGTAGTCGCGTGCGGTTCCGGTTTTCATTAGAAACGCCCAATCACTTGATTGTGCGAGCAGGAGTTCGCGCGCCATCTGTGTAATAACGCGCTCCTTCCATTGAGCAGGATTCTTCTCGACTGCCCGCGCAGACTCGGTCATGCGCCGTGCCGCGGCGTGCAAATGCGGATAAATCCAGGCGTTTGACTCATCCAGCCAGACCTCCCAAAAGCCTTTATGGCCCCAGCTCGAAGGGCTTGGAGTAATGATCTGCAGGGTATCGTGGCCTTCCAGATAGGCGCTCGGTGTAGTCAACTGAAATACCTGCTGATCGTAGACGGCTTTGCGGATAAAGAGGTTTAGAAATCTTGGTCCCTCGTACCACCAATGCCCAAACAACTCAGCATCGAACGGACTTAATACCAATGGATCGATGTTTGTAACGTCAAGGAGGTGCTGAATCTGGTTTGTCCGGCTGACCATGAAATCCCACGCGTGATGGTCAGCCGCACCCTCGGCCCAGCCAGGTATGTAGACCTCCTTGTTGGGAGTGCGGCCCGTGATCCGATGATACTTGATTCCTGTGAATTTCCTGTGGCCGTCAGCAGGCAGAAACGGGCGTAGATAATCAAGATCCAGATCGAAACCGATATCCCGGTAAAAATCGCGATAGGCTGGATCGCCCGGGTATCCTTCCTGAGCGCTCCAGACCTGCTTGCTTGATTCGCGATCTCGGCCAATGGCAGCAGGCCCGGCAACTGTAAAGCACGGAGAGAATATCGCGTACCGGGGCCGGGGATTGCCGAACATCAATCCGTGCGCGTCTAGACAAAACCAGCGCAATTCGGCCTCCTGCAAATATTTCTCCAAACCGCTGAAGTAAGCGCATTCGGGAAGCCAGATGCCTTTGGGTCTCCTTCCGAAATTCTCTTGATAGTCGTCGCAGGCGATCTGTATCTGGGCGCGTACAGCTTCGGGGTGTTGCTCCATCAAAGGAAGAAATCCGTGAGTTGCGCCACAGGTAATAATCTCCAGATGACGGGAGTCTTGGAGGCGCTTAAACGCCCCGACAAGATCGCAATTCAGGCGGTCGGCGTAGATCTCGCGGCATTCCGAAAAGCGGGAATAGTAAATTCGCGAGAGATGGTTGATCTCCGACTGGGACCGCGTCCGGTCGATTTCGCGTTTGGCCAAGGCTATTGCCCTGTCCAGATAGCGGAGATAACGGTCGCGAAGAAGTTCGTCATTTAGCATCGCGCATAGCGGCGGTGTTAATGACATTGTCAATCTGAACGGTACGCCGTCGCGGATCAATCCCTCAAAAACTTGCCACAGGGGTATGTAAGTTTCGGTGATGGCCTCATAAAGCCAGTCTTCTTCGAGAAATTCCGGATACTCAGGATGCCGCACAAACGGCAGATGAGCGTGGAGAACAAGAGCAAGATAGCCTTTTCGCATGCTTGGCAAACGGGGGTGAAGTTAACTTCACCTAAGACACGCGGCAACTGCGGTCTGTACAAGAGAAAAAGAAAGAAAAAGGGCGCCCGGGATATCCGGGCGCCTTCCGAAAAAGCGATGCAGGCTCGACTATAGATCGAAATACATGAAGAATTCGTACGGATGCGGGCGTAGCCGCAGGGCGTCATACTCTTTCTTCTTCAACTCGATCCAGTTATCGATAAAATCCTTGGTGAAAACGTCTCCCTTCATCAGGAACTCGTGGTCACTCTCAAGCACTTCCATGGCTCCCAGAAGCGAATCAGGAACGGTCGGCACTTTGGCGATTTCCTCTGGTGGAAGCTCGTAGAGGTTCTTGTCGAGAGGATCGCCCGGGTCAATTCGATTCTGAATTCCATCAAGGCCCGCAAGCAGCAGGGCAGAGAAGCACAGGTAAGATGTCGCTGCCGGATCTGGAGTACGGAATTCGACTCGCTTGGCCTTCGGGCTTGGTGAGTAAGTCGGGATGCGAATCGCGGCCGATCGGTTTCTGGCCGAGTACGCAAGATTTACCGGTGCTTCGAATCCCGGCACAAGCCGTTTGTAGCTGTTGGTCGTCGGGTTTGTGATTGCGGTCAAAGCGGGAGCATGCTTCAAAAGCCCGCCGATATAGAACAGAGCCATCTCGCTAAGACCGGCATATTTGTCGCCGGCGAAAAGCGGTTTTCCATCCTTCCAAAGCGAGGAATGGACGTGCATCCCGGAACCGTTGTCGCCAAACAGCGGCTTTGGCATAAGAGTGACGACTTTATTGTTTTTCTTAGCGACGTTCTTGAGGATGTATTTGTAGTACATCATGTGGTCACCCATGAGCCGCAGGGGTGCGAAGCGAATGTCGATCTCTGCTTGACCGGCGGTCGCGACTTCATGATGCTGCCGCTCAATCGGCACGCCAGCCTTTTCCAGCTCAAGGCACATTTCGTTACGAATGTCTTGGAGTGTATCCGTTGGAGGAACAGGGAAATACCCTTCCTTGTGACGGATCTTATGCGCGAGATTCGGGAATTCTTCGCGAGCGGTGTTCCAGATACCCTCGACACTGTCTATCGAATGAAATGAACCATTCGAACTATAATCGTACCGCACGTCGTCGAAGATAAAAAATTCTGCTTCCGGTCCGAAATAAGCGGTGTCGGCGATCCCGGTGCTCTTTAAATAGGCTTCTGCCTTTTCGGCAACACCACGAGGATCGCGATCATAAGGTTCGCGAGTGATCGGATCGATAATCGTACAGATAAAGCTGAGAGTGGGCTCGGCATTAAAAGAGTCAATCCACGCAGTCGCCGGATCCGGGATTACAAGCATGTCGCTGGCGTGAATGACTCTCCAGCCACGTATGCTTGAACCGTCAAATCCCAAGCCATCCGTGAAAATGTCCTCACTGTATTCATTGAGGGTCGTCGTGAAGTGTTGCCAAGTTCCCATGAGATCGGCGAACTTGAAGTCAATTAGTTTAATTCCCTTTTCTTTAATGTATGAAGTTACTTCGGCTGGCGTCATATGTGGTATTGGGTCATTTGGGTTAAGGTTTGAGACAAGATTTCCGGAATCGGTGGCGGTCCGCCTTTCTTAGATCGCTTGATCACCGCGTTCGTCAGTACGTATTCGGATGACCTCCAAAAGATCCTGGACAAATATCTTGCCATCGCCTCGGGTTCCGGTCCGCGCGCAATGCTTTATTGCAGCAACTGCGGAACCTAGCAATTCGTTTCTGACGATGAGCTCAACTTTGAGCTTGGGTATGAAGGGGCCCCTTCCTGGAATATATGGCGGTCGAGGGCTCTGCTCAGAATTACCGTAACCCTTCACCTCGCTGACGGTCATGCCCTCGATTCCGAGTTCGGCCAGTCCCGACTTCACTTCCTCCAGCTTAAACGGTTTGATGATTGCCTCGATTTTTTTCATGTCGGGTAATCACCCGGCCATTCCTAAAGCTGGCCTTTCCCGCCTTTGTCCCGTCCTTGGCAGGAAAAAGGTGCGAGGAAGTGCGACTCCCTCCAAGTCGACTTCCTCGCAAGGTACTCACGCGCATGGTCTGTCTAACCGCCTAAACCCTTCTAGCCCATTTAGGGGTCAACCCCCCTTCTAACCCTGCTGCGCGAATTAACATTCGGACCTCCCCCGAATGAAGCCAGGTTTGAAAGGAAGCATCTGGTATGCCAAACTCGCCTTTCATGATGATGCCTAGTGTCCTGTCCCCGAAATAGCATGTTATTTCGGGGACAGGACACTAAAGAATCGGGTCGCTTCACGAGCAGGAGCGCATGCTCAGAAAACAACAGAATGGCCCTTTGTCTTAGAGTTTATGGTCGATTTTATTCATTTTCGGCCGGAAATTCTGCCCATTGATCTCTCTATCAGGGTTCGCGGTTCGCCGTTCAGAGTTCTGGGTTGGGAGTTCGGAGTTCGGGGTTCTGAATTCTGAATTCTGTCTACATCTCGCCGGTCTAGGGCGCGGCCTGGCTAGCCATTCCCTTTTCAAGTTGAACTCCTGCTCGTTCCCGCAGAACGTAATCTCCGATGGTCAGTCTGATCATCCCAGACAAGTGGCAACAAGATGCAGTTAACCTGCTTC
>DATMQC010000041.1:0-2538 GCA_035567275.1 Chthoniobacterales bacterium
TCGAGCACTGGGATGTCATTCAGGACGAGGCTACCAAGGAACAGTCCAAGAGCGGAAACCCGATGTTTGGAGACACGTTCCCCGACCGCGCATAACGGCAATAAGACTCGGCCGATACTACTTGGGGCGTGAAAATATAAGTTGCCGATGAATGACTTGCTAGAGCTCGCGGTAGAAGCACACGGTGGCTTGAAGCGCTGGAGCCGACAACCGTGAAAGCCAGCCTTTCGATCACTGGGACGGAGGGATTATTGCGGAGACACCAATATAAGTTGACGTGCTTGGGAATGCTCCAGGGCTCAACTATGCCTCCGACTACCGCAATGTAAGCGGTGTAGTGGTGCCGACCAAGCGAAGAGTCTTCGCCTATGACAGTGAGAAGCGGAAGATCCCGGGAGCCCCGCTCGTCGCAATCGACGCGGGAAGATCGCTGAGAAAGGTTTTTGAGAACCGTAAGTCCCTCAACCTGTGGGGCGGGTACAGTTAAGGAAGAGCCTCTCGAAATCGGTCGTTTTTGAGAACACCTGCCCAAGGCGTTTACCCTGGGCGGGCAGGCCGGCATTAAAAAATGCGAATTCTGTCCAAGAAGGAGGTCGTCAGCCCCGCACTGCTGATGCTCAGCTGCCATGCCGAGGAGAAGAATGGGGCAATTTATCCGGAACTGGCTTTGTCCAACGCTTCTTGAGCGTCGACGCCATCATGCCAGGTTCAGTGATGAGCAACGCTATTGCGTCTCACCGCAGCATCCCTCCCGTTACCCCTAAAAACAAGCGTGCGGCGCGCGTGAAACGGCAAGCATATCTACTCCAAGGGTAACGGGAACGGATTCCCTGGCTTGTCCAAGCATAATACGTCACCATGAAAATGAATATTGCAACCGCCATCAAGGGATGCACAAACCATCCGAGTAGCGCCGACAAAACATAGAGAAGAACGCCGATGACCGGTCGAATTATTTGAGCAGCGAAAATGCCTAACGGCACGTTCGGCTTCATGAGCTCTGGATGGCGATGCAAGTGTGGAAACACCGGTAACCACGCTGCTGACATCAGTCCGGCAATCAAGGCGTAAAGTATCACCGCCGCTTTTTGATCCACGAGAGTGCCGTCCCGGAATGCGCCCGCTAACACGCCCGTTGGGAACGGAATCAGAGCCGCCGTACCCAGAATACCGAGATTGATCCAATTCAGTCTCAGATCGACTTTGCGAAGGCGCTCAAACATATAGTGATGATTGAGCCAGATAACTCCGACATAAAGAAAGGCCACGGCGTAGGCGAGATAAGAAGGCCATGCCTTCAAAAGTTCTCCGGCCAATTGCCCCGTTGCACTGTTGGGGCGATGAATTTCAAGGACAAGTAGCGTAATGATGATGGCAAAAGCCCCATCGCTGAACGCTTCGAGACGAGTGGTCTCGGCCAGGGTCGATTCTTGATCCTCCTCGGAGATTCTTGCCGTATCGTGGCGTGTTGGCTCAGCCGTTGTTTCCATGATTGAAGCCTGCCATGCAGATCTCCAGCAAAAACTCCGGTTCTTGCTTTCGAATTCTGGTGTCCGACCGTTCCGATATAATTGCGGTTATCGCGTTCAGGCGGCGGCGGCTTACAGGATACAGTTAGGCTCGCGCGGCCAGAACCGCGCGAGCCCGAATGATTCTGAAAACGACGCCATTACAAACGGAAGGCAAAAGATGGTGTTGTCCGTTAGACAGCCCGAATCAGGCCAAGCTGCGTCAGGGCAGTGACGCCGTCGTCCAGGCCGACTTCTTCGACGATCTTGCCGTCCACGATTTTGAGCACGGTGGTCCCCGTAAATCGCATCTTCCGCCCGGTTGCAGCCGGCAGCGAACCGCTCAGAAAATCGCTGAAAGCCGGGCCAGTATGCGTGCCTCCGCCCTCCCAGCGACCCACTACATAGTCGCCTTCCGCGATGAGATCCGCGGCACCCCAGAAGTTTAAGTCGGGGAACGCCTCCCGAAATCCGGTCATGAAAGCCTTAATATCCTCGCGACCGCGCCGCGGCTCGTGCAAAGAGTATTGCAAGAGCATGTCAGGAGCGGCTAGCTCGTCGACTATGCCGAGGTTGCAAGTTTTACCCCAGAAATCCGTGAACCAGCGGCCTACTATGATTTTGTTTTCGCTTGCGTTTGACATGATTATTTTTCCTTCGTCCTAAAGGACATCTGCATTGCTTTGTTGGTTTGAGTCACCGCACTATTTGCAGTGCTGCGTGAACTTTTAGAGTTGGTTGGCGCGGCAAACACTCCGCTTCTTGCTTTTTGATTCCCGAGCCTTTCAATGCCCCTCTCCTGTTTGAGACCGCAGAGAAAGCGCGCTTCGCGGTTGCTAAAACAATCAGCTGACCTAGCTGCTGGAGACCGGTTGCGCCGTCATCCAAACCAATGTCTTCTGCAATTTTGCCGTTTTCGATTCGAAGCACTGTTGTTCCGGTAAACCGCATCTTTCGGCCCGTAGCCGCCGGCAAAGACCCGACAAGAAAGTCGCTGAAAGCCAAACCTATATGCGTGCCACCACCTTCC
>DATMQC010000042.1:0-3308 GCA_035567275.1 Chthoniobacterales bacterium
TCAATAGCTTTGTCAGAAAGCTCTCTGACAAAATCACCCTTCCAGTACCACTGCAAGCCCTTGGGCAGCAGCGGATCGAACAGGCTCTGGAGAGCCGGGAAAGGCATGGGTCCCATCCAGTCTAGGATTGGTGGCGGAAGCCCTTGGCGGATCGGCTTAATTGCTTCTTCCGCTTGCTCCATTGGTCCGAGAGGTCAATCACCAGTCCTTGATCACAAACACCTAACCCGGCCCCGCTGTGGCCTCCGCCGCGAATTGCGATCGTGAGACCATCCTGGCGCGCAAAAGTCACCGCTGCCCTCACGTCCGCCACGTCCACGCAACGGACGATAGCGGCGGGACGACGATCGATCATTGCATTGTACACTTGGCGAGCGACTTCATATTCGCCGCTAGCGGGGGTAATCAAGCTCCCCCGGATCTTTTCACTCAGCTTGCTGAACTGTTCTTCTTGCATACGCTTCTCGTTCTCAAAGTTTCAGCATTTTCATAGTGCAACGAACGATAGTCGTAAATGGAACGAAAGACCCAGAGGAACGCCCTTCCGCAGCGAACCGAAGAGCTTACGCCCTTCAGGGCGCAAAAAACCGTCCCGCTCCTAATCTTGGCGCCATTCGGGGAAACGTCATTGCTGGACAGTGGGACAATTGTCGCAGGTGCTCGCCAGGTTATCTCGCAGCTTTCTTAGTCAGCGACCGAGCAGGCTGTCCCCAGTGATGCCTGCGATCCATTTCCAGCTGATTCTCGATTGCCGCTGCCACAGGCGACGGGTTTCGATGCGACGGTGACTGGTGGCTAGTGCTAGTGCTGGTGGTCAGTGATTAGTCGTCAGAAATGCCGCCAGTGTTCCACCCGCCAGCCACTGACCACTAACCACTGACCACTAGTCACTAGACTAGTCACTAGCTCGCCGAAAAGCACGCAGGGAGAGAAGACCCACATTGGGCCTTTCGTTCCATTTACGACCCTCTCTGGATGCTCTATGAAAACGCTGAAACTCTGGCAGCTAAATCCCGTTGTAACTAGTTGAAAGCCCCTGACCAGCGGACAACAAAGTGCCTCGGGTCGGTGCAGTCATGCAAACACAAGAACTATATAACCTAACAATACTGAATTAGAACAATCACAGATGAAAACTACAACTAAAGTTGTAAACCGATTCGTTAAGATGAAGGCGGCTGCATTAGCCGCCCTGGCGTTCGCCGCCCTGGCTTCCGCGCCAGCGATGGCACGCGATGATGATAATGACGGAGACGATTTCAAGTTCGACCTCATTCGCTCGCAGGGGCTGGCCAATTTCCCTAAGGTGGCGCCTAATGCGCAGGGCCGGGTAAAAATCGAATCCGTCGGCCCCGTCGAAATCATGAAGGTCAAGGTTTGGGGTCTGCCGCCCAACACCGACTTCGACTTGTTCGTGATCCAGGTGCCCAATGCGCCCTTCGGAGAAGCTTGGTACCAGGGAGATATTGAAACCAATCAGAACGGTGTGGGCTACGGCGAATTCATCGGCCGCTTCAATATCGAGACGTTCATCGTGTCGAATGGTAACAATGTTCCCGCTCCACCCGATCCGTTCCACGACCCCAAGCGTATTCCAGATGCCACGCAGAACCTCGCGATAAACCCGATCCAGATTTATCACTTGGGCCTTTGGTTCAACAACCCGCAGGACGTGGTAAAAGCAGGTGGCCCACCCAACGTCACCCCTTTCAATGGGGAGCATGATGCGGGTGTCCAGGTCCTTAACACCGGCGAGTTCGCTCCTACCGACGGACCGCTTAAGCGGGTGACCACAAGCGGTAACTGAGGCCAAACTTAGCGAAAATATCTCGCAGGCTGGCAATTGGTCGGGCGGGCACGGGAACTAACATTCCGGCCCGTCCGTGGAGTTTCTCGATGGCACCGTTCGAGAATGACGGCAAGGTTATGCGAAGCGCCGATACAATCCTGTCCAAGAAGATTTCTAAAAGAGGACTGACAAGAAGCCTTTGTTTCTGGTCAGAGTTGAATCGTTGGTATGCACTGTAGAAATAATAGGACCGAGCCGCTCCGCTGGCGCCGGTAGGGATGCGCTCCCGCGCGTCCGGCGTCGCGCGTTCATAGGACGTGAACAACACAAAAAAGGCGAGAACAAGCAAAAAGGGCTGCAACGGCTTCCAGACGCGCAACGCCGGTCGCGCGGGAGCGCAACCCTACCACGTCACTCGCGCAGGAACGCGTGCCTCACGCGCAACGCCGAATCGCGCGGGAGCGCGTCCCGGCCGCAACGGCCTCGGCTAATCAAATCGGCAAACCCAAGGGTTCTTCGCCGAGATGCTTTCTATACGCCCGCGTAGCGGCTCCAATCCGAGACCACTCTGTCTAACTAACGCCTATTTGGACAGCAGTGGCGGAGCGGCTCGTTCCTATCATTTCAACGGTGCACGAGTGTTAGGCTTACCAATCGGCTTGCGATTGGCTGCCCATCTTCATTGACGGTCCAGGACAGGCTTTTTCGGTTAGGTGTCCTCTCTGGATGTTGTGCAGATGATGATGGGGTAGTGGCCGCACTTCAGTTAGATTGTTGCTTTTCTCTACCTCGTAGTAAGCTGGTACCTTGGTTTGGCGAGTGACGATGTCCCGGACGTCTAGGGACGTCTAGAGCGAAATTGAAAGAAACAAGGATAACCGTTGTGAGTAATTCTTCCACGAAGCTTTCTTAGTCAGCGACCAAGCAGGCTGTCCCCCGAACTGTCCGCAGTGATGCCTACGGTCGTGTCGATCCATTTCCGGCTGATTCTCGATTGCCTCTGCCATAGCCTGCGGGTGCCGATGCGACGCATCGGGGACGGCGTTGATAACCGGGACATTTTCGGCGAGAGGCGCGTTGTGAGAGTCTCGGATGATACCACGCCTGCTGTGGAGGTTCTTTTCATCAACAAGCTTGGTGCGGGAAGGATGTAAATCGTCTGCATAATTTCACGGTCGCTGAACGACGGTCGGGTCGGATGAGGCAGATCAGCGGTCTTCATCCAGTTACAAATGGATTGCGATCTCCGAGTTTCAGTGTTTTTGCGAAAATCGGAGACCTGCGACTTTCAAGGAGATCGGCATCCCGCATGGTTTGACGTTTGTCTAGGCAGGCGCTACGCTCCCTCCCGGGAAGCCCGCGCCCCTGAAGGCAGTGGGCAAACCCAAAAGAAGAAATTCGTGGACGCCCGCATCCTCCAGGAGTTCCGCACCATCACCGGGGACCGAGGCCTGATCACGTCGCAGGAAGAATTGAAGACCTACGAGTGTGACGGGCTGACGAATTTCCGCGTTGTACC
>DATMQC010000043.1:0-17366 GCA_035567275.1 Chthoniobacterales bacterium
GAGCCATAGGGACGAAGTCCGCATCGTAGCGTGAGCCAAACTCAAGCCAAGTATTCCGATCGTTGCGAATCCTCCAACCATAAGGAGAGGTTCTGAGAATTGCCAGAACGCATGAGGCAAAATTTCGAATCCCGAATACCAATGGACAGTGCTCATTTCTTCTCGCGCGGGTTTGAGGAAATGGACGATTGAAAACAGAGCCGATGTAAAAACGGCTGCCGGAACCGGCGCGAATGATTGGCGAAGCAACCCAAGGATCGCTCCGCGAAAGAGAATTTCCTCTATAATCGCAACGGAGACCGCCGTGAGCGCGACCCGAAGCAGCAAATGCCATGGAATGGGGCTCTTGAGTTCCATGCCACCCAGCGCCAACAATAGACCGCCCAAGGCAATTATCGTTCCCGACGACACCAGGAACCCACCCACGAGATGCTCCATTCGGCAGGAATTGCTCGTCAGGCCAAGATTGCTGAACCTTTTCGCTCCGATCCACCGGAAAGCAGGAAGCAGTAAAAAAAGCGCCGAGATTAGGATGGAGCGATTAAAAAAACGCTGAAAATCGGTGGTTGCCAGAAAACCAAGAAATCTGAAATTTGAAACATATTGGCCCGCCCAAAAGATCCAGGGCGCGAGCGTTGCGCCAAGGAAAACTGTCGCGAGCAGATAGAGGAGAATCTTTAGGCCGGCGCTCAAGAGGAAAGCAATTAGCGTGGACGTTAGATCGCCGCAAACTAAAGTTTTGCATGCACAATCGGCATGCCTGGACGAATCGAACCGCCAACGGAATAAAACGCGAAATTCGCGTCATCAAAAATCAAGGAGCGTGGCGGTTCCAATCGAAGAGTGGGGACCAGGGTGGTTGGGAGTATTATGATGAGCCCACCCTTGAGGACTTACAAAGCTTTAGAGAAGTGCTTTTCCGAAAGTATCAACGACGCCGCGCGTCGTTTGAGGATGTGCAATGGGCGGATCGAGAACTGGCCCGCCGGCGCGGACGGGAGGAAACGTTCCACGTCGGGGCACCACCGGGAAGATTCGAGTCGCCCCTAAAAGATAATGGCGGTCAAGATTTTGACCGCCATTGAAGCGTGATTCGTGTTTACGGTTTAGCGATTGCGGCGGAAGTCCCTGCCACCTGCCCGGCGGGAGTCCTTGTGGCCACCTCCTCGAGACGGTTCATTGTCGTAGAAGCGTTCCTGGCGCGCTTCCGGCGGACGCGCCTCATTCACGGTTAAAGGCCGATTGTCGAGAGAGAATCCATTGAAGCGGCTGATCGCACTATTAGCCTCTTCTGGCGATTCCATCGTGACGAAGCCGAACCCGCGCGACTTCCCGGTGAATTTGTCTTGAATTATTTTGACGTCTAAAACAGTTCCGACTTGAGCAAACAAATCCTGGAGATCGAGCTCAGTGGTCGCAAAAGAAAGATTACCAACGTACAGTTTAACGGACATATCTTCAGTTCCAAATTAAGCCTCCTCGAGCAGGCGCGTCCGTTACTGGACTGAATGCCAACGGTTACGGTAGCTGACAGTTCCCCGAACGAAAAAGACTCTAAATACGTGTACCGCCTACGGCAGGTTTGGCCGTGTTTCAAGCAGCTTTTTCACAAATCATCCCGCCACGAGAAGGAAACCGGCACTTGAATCTCAGGACTCAAGCTCTTCGCAACCGGGCAATTTAGAGCCGCTCGTTCAAGAGCCTCGCGTTGAGGATGTTTTCCGGAAAGCGGCATTTCGACCACGACGTCGAGTCTCCCAATTCGACGGAACGGCTCTGATACCATGTGCTTTAAGACAACGGCTTTGGCCCCGTCGATGCTGAAACCATGCTTCCTGGCGTACAGATCCATTGTGGTCGTCATGCACGTGCCGAGCGCGGTCGCAAGCAGATCGGTCGGTGAGAAGGAATCCCCTTTTCCTCCATTATCCAGCGGAGCGTCGGTTTGAATTCTGGTACCTGACTCCGTGTGAAGGGCTTCTGAGTGAAAGCCGCCCTGATGTTCGATCTCAATTTTAACCATAGCAGATGTTCTTGAAAACGATGGTGCACCGCTACCGATTTTCAAGCATGCGATTTCCGGGGAAAAAGAGACAGGATTACGATGACTTTGGTAGGGTCCGATCCCGCACCAGTTTCTGCTGAATGACATCGAATCCATCCTTCCGGGTCCTCTAGAAACTGGTGCGGGATGCGACCTTACCGGCGAGCCGGGAGAATCATCCCGTTATTCGCTTTACTCATCCGCAAGCAGTCTTGGCTTCAAGGATTCCAGCTCAAAGAAGCATTCCGCGTTAAGAGTTGTCTGCGCGGCAAAAGCCTCGGGTTTGAGTCCTCGCAAGTCGGCAATGAGAGCGTTGGTTTCTTTTACAAAAGCCGGTTCGCACCTTTTGCCCCGATAGGGTTGAGGCGCCAGGTAGGGAGCATCGGTCTCGACCATGATTCTGTCGAGGGGAACGACAGCAGCGGCCTCGCGAACCATGTTTGCGTTTTTGAAAGTCACGATGCCCGTGAAAGAAACGAAAAAGCCAAGTTCGAAAGCTTGCCGTGCGTGAGCCGGCGAACCATTGAAACAGTGAAGAACTGCCCGAATCCGTCCTGCATAAACTTCGAGGATTCTCAGGGTTTCGTCCCACGAATCGCGTTGGTGGACAACAAGGCTCTTCTTGCACGCCGCAGCGAGTTCCAGGTGTTGAGCGAAAACAGCTGTTTGCGCGGCTTTCTCGGACTCGACCGCGGCCGCGCCGCTTGGCAGTCGATAAAAGTCGAGTCCGGTTTCGCCGATGGCCACAACCTTGGGATGTTGGGCGAGTTCGCGAAATTCCTGAATGAAATCACTGCGTTCCTCGAATGCAGAGTTTGGATGAACACCGATCGAGGCATAGACGCCCTGGTAGCGCTCCGCCAACCGAACTGATTTGCGACTGGATTCCCGGGTTGTTCCTATGGTCACGATCCGATCTACGCCAGCGTCGATCGCCCGCTGGATGACTTCGTCCAGATCCGAAGCGAATTCGGGGAAATCGAGATGCGCGTGAGTATCGATCAGCATATCAACGCACCCGGCAATCTTCTCGGCTAAACCCGCGACGGCGGAAGGACCGGCTTCCGCGGAGTTGTCCTACCATTGAATTACGGAGCTCGCCCAGGTTAGACCGCCGCCGAAGACTACTAGCAGAATATAGTCGCCTATGCGAAAGCGGCCGGCCCGGTGCGCCTCGTCGAGGGCAATTGCTACAGCCGCTGCGGAAGTATTTCCATACTTCTCCAGGTTCACGTAAAACTTTTCGATCGGCAAGTTCATTCGATGAGCAATCGCCTCGATGATGCGCATATTCGCCTGGTGAGGGATTACGCAGGCTATGTCGTCATATTTCAAGCCGGCAGCTTCCAGAGCGCGGTCAGCGGCATTAGACATGGCTGTCACAGCCTGTTTGTAGGTCTCCTTACCTAGCATCTTAATTGTATTAAGATTCTGATGAATATTTTCCGGAGTTGTGGGGAACCGGCTTCCACCGCCAGGCATAAACAAAATGTCAGTAAATTCGCCGTCGCTACCCATGTGAGTCGCTATGACTCCGTGCGAGTCGGCCCGGTTGCGAAGGATCGCAGCCCCGGCGCCATCTCCGAACAGAACGCAGGTGTTTCTATCCGACCAGTTCACGATCGAGCTAAGTTTATCAGCCCCGATTATAAGGACGGTGTTATAAACGTGGGTCGAAATAAATTGCTGGGCGATTTCCATCGCGTAGAGAAACCCGGAACAAGCGGCCGAAACGTCAAAGCACGCGGCGTGGATGGCGCCGATTTTTTTCTGAACCCAGCACGCCGTAGCTGGAAAAAACATATCTGGGGTTACAGTGGCGACTACGATCAGGTCGATCTCCTCCGGTGCAACCTCGGCCTGCTGCATCGCCGCAAGCGCGGCTTTTGTTGACATGTCACTCGTTGCCTCGTCCGGGCCGGCGATTCGCCTCTCGCTGATGCCGGTGCGGGTTCGAATCCACTCGTCCGATGTTTCAACCATCTTCTCGAGTTCCCGGTTGGTCAGTACGCGCTCCGGAACATAGCTCCCTGTGCCGATGATCGAGACGGTCCTATGCGGCTTACGGAACCGGCGTGGTTGCGAGGGCGGACTTTTCATTATAGCGTTGAACTTCCCGAAGAATTTGCGGGTTTATCTCCTGTTTAATTGATTCCGTGGCGGCCCGAACAGCATTTTTAATAGCCAACGGCGAACTGGCACCGTGAGCTATTATGCACACACCGTTCACGCCGAGCAACGGCATCCCTCCGTACTCCTCGTAGTTAGTCTTCTTCCGGATCGATCTGAACGCGCCCTCTGCGAGCTTTGCACCGAGTTTGCGAATCGAATTCTTGAATAACTCGTGCTTCAGCCAGGAAAATATGGCGTGGGCGATTGCCTCCGATGTCTTGAGGACAACGTTCCCGGTGAACCCGTCGCATACCACCACTTCCGCGGGATTCTCAAACAGATCGTGCCCTTCAATGTTCCCGCGGAAATTGAGTCCGCTCCCTTTAAGCAATTTGAAGGCTTCCTTGGTAACGTCGTTGCCTTTGCTGTCCTCCTCCCCGATCGACATCAAAGCAACCGAAGGATTGCTGTAACCGAGAGTTTGAGCTGAAAAGACCGAACCCATCATCGCAAACTGGACAAGATTATGCGGATTTGAATCCGGGTTGGCTCCGGCGTCAATGAGCACAAAAACTTTGCTCTCGGTCGGAAGAAGGCAGGCGACGGCGGGACGTTCGATCCCCTTCAACGTGCGAAGCTTCAATACAGAGGCTGCAACGGCAGCTCCAGTGTGCCCGGCCGATACGACCGCGTCGGCCGCCCCATTCTTCACCAGATCGACTGCGCGGCAGATCGATGCATCCTTCTTGTGGCGAACAGCCTTCGCCGCGGATTCCTTCATTGAGACCACCTCCGAAGCGTGGAAAATCTCGATCCGCGGATCTGAGAAATTAAGTCTTTTCAGTTCGTTTTCAGCAGCTGCGGCATCGCCGACCAAATAGAGTTTCCCAATGTGGCTGTACTCCTTGAGCGCCAGGACGGCTCCTTCGATAGTGTTTTTGGGAGCGTAATCACCCCCCATTGCGTCTAAGGCGATCCTCATACCGCATCGCTCCGGCATTTCCCCGAATATTGTTCGCAGGAAGGCTGCTTAACGCAAGAAGGAAGCTCGATCAACAGAAATTAGTGCCAGGGTACGCTGGGAAGGTTTCAATCGCGGGTCTCAGGCCCTACCCACCACCTTGGACTGCGGTCTATGCATCGATTTCGAGAAATTTTGGAAGCGCAGATCAAAGGTCGGCTCAGGCGACTTCGATAGTCAACACCTGGCGGCCGCGGTAGTAGCCGCAAGACGGGCACGCGATATGTGCGCGCACACGGCTGCCGCACTGCGGGCATTTTGTCAACTGTACCGCGTGCCATCGGTTTGCCGCCTTTCGCGTGCGTAAGCGCATCTTTGAAGTTCTTCTTTTTGGTACTCCCATTTTGGCTCAATTTCTTCGCTTCAGCTTCAGATCGTCGAGGATGTCCCACGCATTAGGCCCATTGGATTCCTTTTCGACTTTTGGATATTTCAACCGCGGCCCAACACACACGGTCTTCCGATCCCAGTCGCAATGCGGATGGGCGGGAAGAGCGAGGAGGATATCCTCTCGGAGCCACGGCGTCAAGTCGACCAATTCGGCTCCCGTTAACTCGATTTGAGCGGCAAACTTGGGTATATGTACCGGATAAATGAACCGCTTCAGACAACTCACACAAACAAGTTCAAAATGCATACCTATTTCGCCGGTCGCGAACAGGCTCGATCCTGAAACTCCAACATCGAGTGAGTATTCAACGGTTCCGATCGGATGCACCTGATCATCCTCAAGCTCTAGAATGTCGTGCGCTTCTTTGCCTTCGAGGTGAATCCCTTTCGCAGGAATCTGCTTGAGATGTACTTTCATGGTTTTTACCTCCTCCCCCTCGTCATGTTTACCGTAACGGCAGGATACACTTCGCCGCTTTGACCGAATGTCGCGCTAAGCTCCTCGGTTACGGGGTATATTCGCCCGAGCGCTTGCCGGGAAACTTATCTGCCAACGCACGAGCAACCCAGTGTGGCACAAACGATTCAACGTTGCCACCCAATCGCGCAATTTCTTTTACAATACGCGAACTGATGTAGGTGTATTCTTCTTTTGGCATCATGAAAATGGTTTCCAGCGACGGCTCCATTTTGCGATTCATGAGTGCCATCTGAAATTCGAATTCGAAGTCCGATATTGCCCGAAGTCCCCGCACGATGGCGCCGGCGCCTTGTTGCTTTGCGAAATCGACGAGAAGTCCATCAAGCTTCACAATTTGCGCGTTCGGAATATCATCGCAGCTTTGGCGCAGCAATTCGATCCTTTCATCGGTCGAAAAGAGGGTCGATTTTTGTTTCTGGTCGTTGAATGCAACCGCGACAATCAAGTCGTCGAACAATCGACTTGCTCGCTGGATGACATCCAGATGTCCATTCGTAACCGGGTCGAAACTGCCTGGACAGATTGCTCGGCGCATAAACTATTCCCACTCGATCGTGCTAGGCGGTTTGCTGGATATATCGAAGCAGACTCTATTGATGCCACCGACCTCGTTGATGATTCGAGTGGAAATACGCGCCAGAATTTCGTATGGAATGCGCACCCAATCGGCAGTCATTCCGTCTTGGCTCTCCACGATGCGAAGCGCGATACTGTTTTCGTAGGTGCGCTGATCGCCCATTACACCTACCGAGCGGACCGGCAGAAGAACGGCGAATGATTGCCAGACTTTGTAGTACCAGTCGGTGGCCTTCATCTCACTGACGACGATTTCATCCGCCTGACGCAATATAGTAAGGCGCTCTTTGGTGATATCGCCAATGATTCGCACCGCAAGACCGGGACCGGGAAAAGGCTGGCGAAATACGATTTCGCGCGGTAACTCAAGTTCGAGACCTACCTGCCGAACCTCATCCTTGAAAAGCTGACGAAGCGGTTCGAGAAGTTCAAAGTCCATCGTCTCCGGCAATCCGCCGACATTATGATGACTCTTGATCAGCGAGGCCGGATTTCCGGAGATTGGGATACTCTCAATAACATCCGGATACAATGTTCCTTGCGCTAGAAAACGGTAGCGGCCCAAGCCGATATTTTCGGACTTTAATTCTTTTGTTGCTCCTTCGAAGACCCGTATGAACTCCGCCCCGATCACTTTGCGTTTTTTCTCTGGATCAGTGATGCCGGCGAGCAGGTTCAAAAAGCGGTCTGAGGCGTCGACATACTTAAGCGGGATACGAAAATGGCCGCGAAATATCTTTTGGACGGTTTCCGGTTCGCGCGCCCTTAAGAGACCGTTATTGACAAAAATACAAGTCAGTTGATCGCCGATTGCGCGATGAATGATTGCGGCCGCAACCGAGGAATCAACTCCTCCGGACAACCCGAGTACCACCTTGTCGTTGCCCACCTTGTTTTGGATTTCGCGGCACGTTTGTTCGATAAACGATCCCATCGTCCAATCGGGTGAACAACCGCAGGCGCGATAGAGAAAATTCTCGAGAATCTCTTTCCCTAACGGCGTATGAGCGACTTCGGGATGAAACTGAAGCCCAAACAACAAGTTCTGTCGATGTTGTATCGCTGCGTACGCCGAATTTTCGGTGTGACCGATTGACTCAAACCCCGATGGAAGCTGCGTTAACTTGTCGCCGTGGCTGTTCCAGACTTGCAGCTTAGTAGGCAAGCCCTCGAAGAGAGGACTACTCCCAGACAAGGTTAACGTACCCGCGCCGTATTCTCTGCGGACGGAGTACTCGACGATTCCACCGAGGTGGTACGCCATCAATTGCACGCCGTAACAGATTCCCAGGACGGGAACTCCCATTGTAAAAATTCCAGGATCGACCTGCGGGGCGCCGGCTGACAGGACGCTGGCGGGCCCACCGGAAAGGATGATCCCTCGCGCTCCAGTTGCGCGGATCTCTTTGCAAGACGAACGGAAGGGCAGTATCTCGGAGTAGACACGACTTTCGCGGACCCGCCGAGCGATGACCTGAGTGTACTGAGAGCCGAAATCAAGAATGACGACTTTTGAACCGTGAAACGCTTCGTCGCTACTCATTTGAGCAAAGCAGCACTATGGCAGAAAGGTCGGAACTAACAAAGAATTTGATACTTTTCGGCAGGATTCAGCGATATGATTTTTGTCGCCGTGCGTGAGAGAGGAAGATCGAAAATTATTCCGGCCTCTCTCCTTCTCGAAGCCTACTGCACGGGCATCTTCCCGATGGCTATGGAGAATGGCGAGATCGCCTGGTTCTCGCCTGATCCGCGCGGAATTATTCCCCTTGACGGTTTTCATGTGCCTCACGGACTACGGCGCGTCTTGAAGAAGAGCAGGTTTCAGATCCGTTTGAATACCGCTTTTGAGAAGGTGATACGGGCGTGCAGCGAACGTACCGAGACGTGGATCAGCGAAGAGATCGTCGGAAGTTACATCAATCTGCATCACCTTGGTTTCGCGCACTCCGTCGAAGCTTGGATGGACGAAAAATTGGTGGGAGGGCTCTACGGCGTCAGCGTCCATGGAGCATTTTTTGGCGAATCGATGTTTCATACGGTTACTGATGCATCCAAGGTTGCTCTGGTTGAATTGGTGAATCGATTGAACCTGCGAGGCTACCGGCTTCTCGACACCCAATATGTCACCAATCATCTGCGGACGTTCGGCGCGGTCGAAATAGCGCGGCCAAAATATATGCGTTTACTCAAGCAGGCTCTGGCCCTGGATTGTAAATTCATTTGAAATGCTGATCAGAAGGGCGCCTAGCCTGGAATTTCACGAGCTAAAGGGCTCGCGAAATTTCCAGGCTCGCGAGAACCTTTAGACTCATGGCCATCATTTCAATTCGTGACCTTCGAGTCGTACGCGGGGGTGCCGAGATTTTGCGAGGTATTTCATGGATTGTCGAACCGGAAGAGAATTGGGTTATCCTGGGAGCGAACGGCTCGGGCAAGACAACCCTTCTGAGTTGTGTGACCGGCTATGTCACACCGTCCTCTGGAACAATCCAGGTTCTGGGAAACGAATACGGACACTCGGATTGGCGCGAACTTCGGAAGCAGGTGGGTTTGGTGAGTTCCAGCATCCGCCATTGGATCGAGGACCATCAGACCGCGCTTGAGGTGGTCGCGAGCGGGCGCAACGCCGAACTCAATCTGTGGCACGCGCCGGCCGGGGAGTTGCGTCGGGAAGCTCTTAGAAATTTGCGCAAGGTGGAAGGCTTGGAACTTAGGGACAGGCCCTGGGCTTACTTATCTCAGGGAGAGCGTCAGCGGGTCTTGATCGGCCGGGCAATGATGTCGAAGTACAGAATTCTGATCCTCGATGAACCTTGTGCCGGCCTGGACCCGGTGGCCCGGGAGCGCTTTCTTGAATTTGTAAGCCGGCTTGCCGTCCGGCGTAAGACACCTAATCTCGTGTTTGTGACCCACCACGTGGAGGAAATCTTGCCCTGCTTCAACAAGGCTCTTCTTCTGCGTGGTGGAGAAATCCTGTCAAAGGGACCTATAGACGAAGTGATCACATCAAGCGCCATGAGCGCAGCGTTCGGCAGCACAATCGAAGTCCGTAGAAGGAATGCAAGATTTCAGCTCCGAATTGCGGAGGGAGGGACGGCCTCCGTGCCGTCCCATTTTTCTCCTTCCTACTCGAATCGAAAATAATTAGTCGGACGGCACAGAGGCCGGGGCTTATGAACAGAAAGGCGCCGAGACGATCGTGTGACTGGGCGCACGACGCTCGATGCTCGAAGAATTAGCGTTATCATAGGGGGATGAATGTTCAAGTCTATGGCTGCAACCATGTTGCTATCGAAGTTGACGATCTCGCAAAAGCGCAAGCGTTTTACCAAGACGTGTTCAACCTGGCTCTTAAGTCCAGTGGCGAAGGACACGCTTTTTTTCAACTCGGCAATCATCAGTTTCTCGCGATGACCCAGGTTGATCATCTTCGCTCCCCCGGGAGTTGGCATTTCGGTCTAATCGTCCGAGACGACGAGCAACTCGCTCAAGTCAGAGACAAAGTCACAAAGAAGTACGGGTTAAGATTAATCTCGGGATTTCGGTGCGCTTTCCGGGACCCATTTGGCAACCGGATAGATGTCGTTGACCTCCACGACGAATCCCTCGTATGGCTTTTGCCGTATCAGGAGGTTCAACAGGCGGGCATTCGGTTTGGCACTTAGCTTGGCACGAATATCGCTCGTATTCTCCCGAGATCGGCTTGAAATTGGTGCCCGCCTGCCATTTTATTGGCGCAAAATTATTGGCGCAAAAGCCAAGCCGTACCCGCATCTTGCCCCCAATCAACTTTGCCGCCGCCACTTTGACAACTTTGGTCATTAATCGATGGGTTTTTCGAAGCGCTAGGCACCGGCAAAACGCAACGGTCGTGGTGCAAAAGGCACGAATCGAAGTTAAATTGGTTTCCCCACGTGCTTCACAGCCGATGCGGAAATTTGCATTGATAGCGGCTTTTTTTTCGACGGCTCTGGCCGGCTGCGGCCCAAAGACTGAGGTCACTCGATCCACGCCGCCTAAGAACGTTCTTGTAACGCGCGTCCAGACGATGGATGTGCCGGTTCAACTTCACGAATTCGGCAGGATTTCATCGCCCGAAACTGTGAACGTACAACCCCAAGTGAGCGGGCGGGTGACTGAGGTTCATTTTGTTGAGGGTCAGGAAGTTAAGAAGGGTGATTTGCTTTTTGTCATCGATCCACGCCCTTTTCAGGCTGACCTGGAGCAATCACAGGGGCAGCTCAAGTCTGACCAGGCACAACTGGGATTGAATCAAAGAGATCTTCAACGCGACGAGCAAATGCAGCGTTTTGTGTCGGCCCAACAGATCGATCGTGACCGCGCTCAAGTGGAAAATTTTCAAGGCGCGGTTGCGAAAGACCAGGCAGCCATTGATCTGGCAAAGCTGAACCTTGAATACAGCTCGGTGAGATCGCCCTTGGACGGCAGGACCGGCCGCCGCCTGGTCGATCCCGGGAACTACGTCAGCACGGGCGGACCGGTTTTGGTCAACATCCAGCGGTTGGATCCAGTTTACATCGATTTCACGGTTTCCGAAAACGACCTGGAGCGCCTGCGCGAGAATATGGCGCGCGGCCGACTTAGTGTCGAGGTGACAACGCCTTCAAAGTCCGAAGTTATCAAGGAAGGAACGCTCAGTTTCCTGGATAACAGTGTTTCGGCGCAGGCCGGCACGGTCCTGCTTCGTGCTACGATTCCCAACGCCGACCGTTACCTGTGGCCGGGCCAGTATGTCAATGTTTCGCTCACGCTCCAAGTTTTGAAGGGGGCTCTGGTCGTGCCGAATCAAACTGTTCAGGTGGGTGGCAAAGGGGACTACCTTTTCGCCCTTAAATCGGATAACACGGTTGAACAACGCCAGGTCAAGCAGGGTGCAAGATACGGCGAAATGGTCGTCATTTCCGAGGGGACAGGCGCCGGCGATACCGTTGTCGTTGAGGGGCAACTGGCGCTTGGGAATGGGATGAAGGTCAATCCGATGCCGTACCGTTCGGCAACCCAAACGGTGCGGCCCGAGCCGGAGCTTAGTGCGAACAATGGTAAAGAATCGCGGTCTGCCGGCGAAAAGCCGAACTAGTGTCCTGTCCCCGAAATAACATATATTTTGCCGGAAGTCAGTTGGCTGTTTTTCAAGGCGCGAACGAGCGCCCATATCTGAATCATACGGGCCGAGAGAGCAACGCAGAAAAACGGCCAACTGGCTCCGGCCCTAAGGGTTGCGATGAAAATGGGCCGGCGACGGCGTTGCTCGTCGGTCACAATTCAGATATGCTCCGCTCCTCGCGCCTTGTCGACGGCCCATTTTGATCGCAACAAAATACATGCTATTTCGGGGACAGGACACTAGTGTAGCGGCTCGCGTTGTATGCGAGGCGGCACAGTGGACGCGGTTCAGACAGATGTTGGGTTTATGAACATCTCGGAGCTTTGCATTCGACGTCCGATCATGACGCTCTTGCTGACGATCAGCGTCACTCTGTTCGGTGTACAGGCCTTCAGGCAATTACCGGTCAACGACCTGCCGGCTGTCGACTATCCGGTAATCCAGGTGCAGGTCAGCTATCCGGGTGCCAGTCCTGAGACCATGGCAAATACGGTGGCGACGCCGCTCGAGAAGCAGTTTCTGCAAATCCCCGGGCTTGATCTGGCCACATCCACAAGTCAAACCGGCCAGTCGACCCTGGTCTTGCAGTTCTCGCTCGATAAAAGTCTGGGGGATGCCGCAACCGACGTGCAGGCAGCTATCTCGCGCGCCCAGGGCTTTCTGCCTCAGGATTTGCCGCAACCGCCTTCATTCCAGAAGACTAATCCGAATGATCAAGCGATCTATTACATCGCGCTTACGAGCGATACCTTGCCGGAAGGTGATCTGTACGATTACGGCAATACTGAGCTTGGGCAGCAGATCGCGATAATCAACGGGGTAAGCCAGGTCAGCGTCTACGGTGCAAGGCGCGCGATCCGAATCAAGGTCGACGTCAACAAGCTCTCGTCTCTGGGAATGACAATGACCGACGTCACAAACGCTGTGGGCCAGAGCACGGCTTATCTTGGCTCCGGGCAATTGGATGGCGCAAACCGAACCTATCTTTTATTTGTGGACGGGCAAAGGGCGACACCTCGGGAATACGAAAATGTCATTATTGCTCGACCAAACGGCCATCCGGTCTATTTGAAAGACGTCGCCAAAGTCGTGCAGTCGTTGGAAGACGAGCGAATCAATCGTGATTTCTGGGCTCGCGACTACGGCGAAGCTTCGGCCGAGGTCGTCCTGGCGGTTAATCGACAAGCAGGCGCCAACGCGGTTGAAGTTGCCCAGAGAGTTAAGAATCTTCTTCCTACCTTCCGAAAGCAGCTGCCCGGGTCCGTTAACCTCATTCCGCTCTACGACCGCTCGCAGACAATCGTTTCGAATGCCGAAGACGTCGAGCATACCCTTCTCATCGCCTTTGCGCTGGTCATATTCGTTATTTTCGCGTTTCTGGGCCGCGCCGCGGATACCTTAATACCCGTGGTTGCTTTGCCCTTGTCAATGCTCATCACCTTTTTAGTGATGGGCGCGCTGAATTTCAGCTTGAACAATCTCACCCTGATGGCATTGACCCTGGCGATCGGGTTCCTTGTCGATGACGCCATTGTATTTCTCGAGAACACGGTTCGCTTGATTGAATCGGGGCAGAATCCTCTTGAAGCTTCGATTAATAGTGCTCGGCAAATCACCTTTACAATCATCGCCATGACGGTGTCGCTGGCTGTTGTGTTTTTGCCCCTTGTCATGGTAACCGGAATTATCGGACGAATTTTTCGGGAATTTTCCGTGACGATCATCGTTGCGATTTTTGCCTCCGGTCTTGTCTCAATCACGCTCACGCCCATGATGTGTTCGCGTTTACTGACCGGCGATCGCGGGCATGGAAAACAAACTTGGATGGAACGGACAGTAGGGCGACTATTCAAAAGCGTTACGGCCGCCTACGGCCGCAGCCTCTATTTCTTCCTTCGCCATCGTTGGATATCAGCCGTTACCTGGGTCGCGTGCCTCGGTATTACTCTCTGGGTCTTCGGCCTTCTGCCAAAGACGTTCATCCCGGCCGGAGACAGCGGATTTATACGCGGCATCATCCTGGGTCCGGAAGGTATATCGCCGGCACGCTTCCGCGAGATTCAGCGTGAGGTTGACGATGTGCTTCGAAGGAATCCTGCGGTGAATGAGACCTTTACACTCTCAGGATTTTCTAAGGGTCTTTCGTCGAATCAAATGCTCGCTCTCGCTTTTCTAAAGGACCCGAGCATCCGTCCGCCGATCCAAGTTGTCGTAGGTCAACTCATTCGTGAACTAAGCCAGATCCCTGGCATCATCCCTCTGGTACGGCCGGATCCCGTGCTGCAGATCAGCACCGGAGCAACCAAGAACAGTCAGGGACAATTCGCTTTCACAATTTCGGGAGTGGACGCTAAGCAGGTTTATCAAGCTGCTCAGGCAATGATCGCGAAATGCCGGCAATTTGAGGGGTTCCAAAGTGTGTCGTCCGATTATTTTGCGAATACGCCAACGCTTGGGATCAAATTGAACCAACTCCAGCTTCAGTCCTACGGGTTGAATAATATGGACGTGGAGCGGCTGCTAAAGAACGCCTATTCACAAAACTACACCTATTTGATCAAGACGCCGGTGGACCAATACCAGGTCATCGTTGAAGCGGAAGACAACCAAAGAAGCGATCCGTCCAATCTGAATCAACTCTATTACAAACCTTCCGGAAGCCAGTCTGCCATACCCAATCGGACAGTCACGGACCCGACGCCGTCAGTTGGAATGCTGTCGGTCAATCACTTGAATCAATTTCCGGCGGTTACCTTATTCTTTAATCTCAAACCAGGCGTTTCAACCGGAGACGCAACGAGTTTTATTGAGCGGACGGCTGCCGAAACGTTGCCATCCACTATTCGGGGACAGCTTCAGGGAGAGGCCAAAACCTTCAGCGAAACTTTTGCTCAACTTGGTGTCCTGGTATTTGTGGCAATCTTCGTTATGTATGTCATTCTGGGGATTCTGTACGAGAGTTGGTTTCATCCAATTACCGTTCTTTCCTCTCTTCCGGTTGCCACGGTCGGGGGCCTGGTAACCTTGCTGCTTTTTCACTCCGAACTCTCTCTTTACTCCTATATCGGCATGTTCATGCTTATCGGGATCGTTAAGAAGAATGGGATCATGATGGTCGACTTCGCCGTAGAGCAGCGAAGGATTGGGAAAACACCGGTCGAGGCGGTCCACGAGGCGAGCATTGAACGATTTCGTCCGATCATCATGACCACGCTTGCCGCTTTAATGGGCGCTGTTCCGATCGCACTGGCGTTCGGCGCGGACGGATCTTCGCGGCGACCGCTCGGATTGATATTAGTGGGCGGCTTAGTGGTCTCCCAATTGATAACCCTCTGTGTGACTCCCGCGATCTATCTTTACATGGAGGCTCTGCAGCAGAGGCTTAACCAGCTGTACGATAGATTGCGTTCGCGGTCGCCTCGCAAAAAGATGGAGTTAGCGCAGACGCATTGATCTGGCCTGGAAATTTCACGAGCCAAAGCGCTCACGAAATTTCCAGGCTCTGAGCCGCTCAGAAGAAAATGGGACTTGAGTCCAGGCGGATAGGATCGCATCCAGCACCAGTTTCTAGACGAAGGGTGGATTCGATGTCATTTCAGCAGAAACTGGTGCGGGATCTGCCCCTACCAAGCTTTGACATGAGCGCGAGTAGGCTAGGCTCACCATCCGAAACAGCGTGGCTACGCCGCGTTACGAAAAAATGCGAGCGAGTTACCGAGGCCGCGGCTCAGCAGGAGCTTCGCCCTACCGAATTAAGAACTGTTGGCGCAACAGTGCCCCGCGCGAGGGTTTTCCCCGCCAATGACAAAATTCAGTCCGCTGAAGTGCCAAGTCGACCGTCGAAGGCACGCCGCTTCTTTTTGCGAGCAAGCGCTAACCGGTCTGATTCTGGATCTCGGTAAACGTTACTGACGCTACGTCGACGCCGACCGTTTGGTCCGGATCGAAAACCTCGATTCGGCCCGGAGCAGTTTCGACGACCAACCGGCTGTAAGGAGTAACCCAAGCTTGTTCGCGGGTCATAATCTGGATCGAACTGCCTCCGGGGCGGTGGATCGTAAATGGGTGCCAGTCTTTGGCCTTTAAGAGTTCCCTGACTCGATCAATCATGAGATATGGCTAACGCCAAAGGCCTCCCGATACAAGCGAGGACGTCATCAAAACTAGTGCATCGAGTCATAAGTAGGAGGCATACCGGTGGCTTCAAAAGGGCCTGGATGCGAGGCGTGAGTGAGGAGTATCCCGCTCCATTTCCGTGGTGGCGGGGAGAAAACCGAATAATCAGAAAAAATGGGCGCGACGTAACGAACCAGGGAGGGACGGGCTCTGTCCCGTCCCGACTTTTTCCTGCTTCTGTGCCAATACAAAAGAAAAATCGGACGGCACGGAGCCGTCCCTCCCTAAAACAAGGGCGCCCAATATTGTCTTGTTCCGGACAGGACACCGTCGGTTCTTCTTAGGCCGATGATCGAGGAAGGTGGAAACGTTGAAAGACAGAACACCGCCAGCGAGCCCCTGGCTACCCCGCTTTTCTCGCTAAGGGCCACAATCCGAGGGCTTGTCTCGGTTCACTAGCATACTTGAAACCGCTCGGCGCCTGGAGTTCTGCGCTCGTGGCAAGAAGCAAATACTTGAATGCCATACCCATGTTCGCGGGATGCATCAACGTCTTCAATTTTCGCAGAAACTGATGGTGGTAAGGTTGCAAGCCGGAAAGGCCGCTTTCCCGTTCGATTTGCCTAAGGTACGACTCCGTGGCACCTACCATGAAATGGTGCTGATCGGTGTATCCGGTGACGTGCAATCCGGCACGCTCGGCCGATTCTGCAAGAGAAGTAAAATCGGCGTGGGCAGTAATGTCTATGCTGCCTGGATCTTCAAGAGGATTGAAACTTCGCCGATGCCGTGAGTAGCAGGCGAGTGTCCCTCCCGTTCTGTCCGGTTTATAGTATTCGTCACGCGAGTATCCGTAGTCGACCGTGAGTACAAATCCGTTCTGCAACCTCGAACCAATTTCGCTGATCCACCGAAGCCCGCTTAAGTTGACTTCCGTCCTGTACGGCGTGTTTGCAGGAACAGGCAACTTGTTCACGGCGTCCGCCAATCCAGACGATAGAATCGGCGAACTGACGAACGCAAAGGCTTTCTCCGAACACGTTACGTAAAGTTCGTACCAGCGACTCTCCCTGTACTCCAGGAGGTGTACAGGCATTGCGTCCACTAATTCATTCGAAATAAAAACCCCGTTCATCGCTTTGAGATCGGCGACGTTGGCTACCCAACGGATCTTTCCGGGAAAGCGATTTTCAAGGCGGCTTCGCTGCTCTGTCCGCTTCGAGTCGATAGGTTCAACAATCACGTAGGTGAATTCGATGCCAGGGTCGGGCGGATCTTTTATTGCACAGAGAATATCCATGGCAAGTTGTCCATCCTCGGCACCCTGTTCGATGATGCTGAAATCTCGTGGTTTGCCCAGGGCGCTCCACATCTCAACGATCTGCGCTGCGAGAATTTGCCCGAATGTTTTCCCTGTGCTGACGTTTGTGTCGAAGTCGCCCGCTCTTCCAATGCGTGTTTGTGGCGTGCTGTAATATCCGTGCTGTCTGTGATAGAG
>DATMQC010000044.1:0-4068 GCA_035567275.1 Chthoniobacterales bacterium
AATAAGGATACGTTTCAAGGTCGCAAGCAGCGAGTATAGTGAAATCCTGATCTGCAGTCGAATCACGTGTCACCAGATACCCCGGCGTTTTCTGTACATCCATGCGATGGAACGACGTTATCGTCCACAAAGTCAAGAGAACAAAAAGCGCCTCCTCCGATTTCCTCAACCGGCCGAATCCCTCCAATGCGCATCAGGATCTCTTCGCTTTCTGGCGTTAACACAAAGAGACCTCAATTCGACTGGCTCACCAAGGATCAAGGGGTACAGCTCGATAGAGCTTCAGAGCAAAAGCAGGAATTCGAGGCTGCCCAACCTCGATGGAAACGCATCTCCTGGAGCGGCGAAAGCAAGGAGTGGGGTCCGGCCACCGTTGGCTTTGCGTTCACCGAGGGCGGCAACGGTCAAGTGCTGACAGTCGCCTACTGGATTCCGTGGCTCTCGAGCTAGGACGCGGGGTGGAGAAAATAACAGGAGTTTTTTTTGTATTTTTCGGTTGCCATAAGATCAATAACTCGATAAAAAGAAGTTATGTTATGAAACGAAGATGTTCATTCCAAAGGAGCCGTGTTCCAGACAAGTTGGCTCGGGTTCTCGTTGTCCTGCTCTTTGTCTGTTTCGGCGTCGCTGACGTCGCCTTTGCCGACGGAACCGGATCACTCGAAAGCTTCACCGGTCCGCTGCGGAACGGCCTGAACCTTATCATGGTTTTCGGATTCATCGCCGGATGCGTGATGGTAATGACGGGCTTTCTCAACGCCAAGCGTGACGAGAGCTGGAAGATGACGGTGATTTACGGCATCGGCGTAGCCGGCGCTGTGGCTTTGATGAAGGCCCTTTTTGCCATGTTCGGCGGAACAGCGGGCAACGCCGTTACAGGATTCTAACCGGCGAACCGTCCGTCGCTCCAACATTGATATGAACGATTCATTGATCTATACGGATAGTCGTCCCAGAGCAAAGGCAACCGGACATGCATTTGGTTTTGAGGGCAATCTCGGGATGCCCGTGATCGTCTCCACCCTGGTATCCATTTTCTTTCTCAACGTTCTGCTTAACAGCGATATTCGAATCGCTTTATTTGCGAAATTTTTGATTGCCCTGTTCCCGACCGTATTGACCGGAGGCTATATTGTTGTGTTGAGAAGCCATAGACCACCGAGATTCGATGTGGATCTAATGGCTTCCTTCGTGGGCGGCCGAGCGTTTCAGCAGGCGAAGTATCAACCGCGGCATCCACTTCTCCCGAGACGATGATCGACTCGTTCATTGGAGCTTTCGAAACGCTTGCCGATATCGCCGCCGGAAGAGGTTTGGAAGGCGGGACTCGGGTGTCACGAGGCGGAATGCCGAACGGCTTCTTTTTGAATGATCTTGTTTGGTATGGAGATGGCGCGTCCAAGCGTACGGCTGTTTCCCGCGGTTTTGTGATTGAGCCGAGCGAAATCAGCGCATTCAGTATTCCCCAACTCAATGATCTTCACGAACGACTAAGAATTCTGCTCGGGATTCTAGGCGAGGAATACACGCTGCAGATTCAGTGGAGTATCGATAGCGACTATCGTCACGAACTGGAAGCCTACCATCGGGAAACGCTGGATTTACGGCGCCGCGATCCGGTGCACGGACAGTTTGGAGTTTTAATTCGCGCTGAGCGTTATGAGAGGTACAAAGCGGCCATGGAGGCGGGACGTTTGCGCCGGGAGCGGCTGACCCTGTTCTTTTCGCGTGTCATTGATACGAAAGTCCCCGTTGCTGGCGACAGAGCGGTCGCCGAATATTTCGACTCCCTTTCAAAGAAAGAAAGCCTCGCAATGGCAGACTTCGCGATAGGCGCGTTGACTCGGCTTTTTCCGGATTGCCGCGTTGCCTTAATGCGTGATCGCGATCATTTCCTTTTCTACCACCGATTCCTCAATGCAAATCTTCAAGCTTTTGATGTTGATCCGCTTGAGTTATTCGACCCTGGATACTCGATTCAGCAAAACTGCTTGCACGCTGACGGGATAACCCCCGCCAAAAGTCCGGGAGTTTCATTCCAGCTGGACTGCTACAATCACGCCATCTTTGCGGTTCGCCAATGGCCCCGCCGAACCTTTCCCGGGATCATCACAGCGCTCACGGGGATGGGATTCCGGGAGTACGCGATCACAATGAACATTTATCCAAAGCGTGTAGACAAGGTGATCGAAAGAGAAGAGCAGCACATTCAACGATTGCAGATCGACGCTCTATCGGAACGAAAACAATCTCTGGCAACGGACTTGGCTGCGAAACAGGAGAAGGTGAACGAACTCCAGCAGGGTAAAGTTATACCGTTGACCTCTCTTTACGTGGTGCGCATCTGGCACAGGGACCCGGATATTCTCGCAGCCAGGGCCGCATCTTTAAAAAATGCTTTTATCTCAATGGGAGGCGCGGTGATCCATCACGCGACCATACCGGAAAACGCGAGGCAACTTTTCTTCCAAACCTGGCCCGGCTGGACGTTCGGGACCTACCGCGTCTTTGATCTTGCTGCCGAAGACTCCTATCTGGCAGACATGATACCATGGTCGGCGACGTTTACAGGACATCTGGATGGCGCCGAAGCGATCTACAACGGTGCAAGAGGTAATCTGGTCGGCGTCAGAACACGCCTGGGAAATACGCCGCAACACGGCGTTTTGTTTGGGATGACTGGGGCAGGAAAATCGGTAATCATCGCCGATCTCCTTGCACAGATAGGACATCTGTTCGGATTCAGGTTGATTGTTGAGGAAGGATTATCACACGGCGTGCTCACAAGGACGCAAGGATGCGAGCCGGTATTGATCAATCCGAACGGGGATCTAACGATTAACTACCTGGACACTTCTGGAGGACCCTTATCGCCGCTACATCTGGCGTTTAGCGCGGGCCTGTGTCTCCTATTCTGCGGAAGCGACCATGGCGATGAAGAGCGCAGAGCTCTTCGACACGCAATGATCGTCGAAAATCTGCAGCAACTATACACGGATGTCTTTAACGATTGGATTCTCGCAAATGAGGAAGCGGCTGAAGAACTTCGATGGCGTGCGTTTGCGATAGAAAAATTCCGCAACGTGCAAATGCGGGGATCCCAACTGAATTTCGTCGATGCTTTCGCGGCGTTTCGTGATTGGGAGGAATCGAAGCCGGATGATGTCGCACAGTTTATCGATTCTCTGGACGAAGAGAGCGTAGCCGAGTTCGCGAAGAGCCCCTCTACCGCTAATTTGGTCCGCGATCTTGCGTTTGCGTATCTTCGTCGGGAGCAGTTTCCGACCCACAGTGCGCTGGTTGAACAAATCCTTTACAATCAGCGTGGTGGGATTAGGGAACGCGAAGAGAGCGACCGAGTGGGAAAACTCCTGCGTTCGTGGAGTCGGGAGGGCGAAAAAGGGAAACTGTTCGACGGCATCGGCAATATTCGCATCGACGGCAGAGTCGCGCATTTCGAACTTGGTCAAATACCGGAGCATGCGACGGAGATGCGTGCTGCAGCCAATTTTCTCGTGGCGAACTATGGTCGCCAAAAGATCATCTGTATGCCGCGTTCGATGCCTAAGATCGCCATCTTTGAAGAGGCCTCACGCACATTAGACATACCGGGCGGAGTTCGGATGATCCAGGAATACTATCGGCAGATGCGCAAGTTCGGCTGCAATATTTTGGCAGTAGTCCAACAATACGATGTCATCAAGAACTCGCCTGTCCGAGGAGCGGTGATTGGCAATTCGAAGACGTTTCTAAAGCTAAAGTTGGAAAGGTCTCGATTTCGCAGAAACGACGAAAGGCGACCCGGAGGCCATAATTGGGTCGGCATCGCCGATTGCCACACCGAAAATGGCTTGATTTCGTATCGCCTAAAGGAAAAAGCGAAATTGCGAGCGACCGCCGGGCGCTCGGTATACGACCAGTGACCAGATTTCGACGAAAACAGTGTCCTACTTTGCGGCTGGTGACACGAGTGTTGGGTTTACCCCCTCTCTTTGGATTAATACTCGTCGTGCCGACGCCACCACTCGTAAGGCTTGGTCTGCGGCCAGCCAGCAGGTGAGTCCTCCC
>DATMQC010000045.1:0-5920 GCA_035567275.1 Chthoniobacterales bacterium
AAGCATTGCGCCAGAGAAGCCACCGCGAAGAAACTTACTACGGCAACGGACCTCCAACGCATTTGGGTGCCCATAAGCAGGAAATCCCGCCGCACCTCCGGATGACAAAATGCCAGTGCATAAAGCACCCATATCGGTCCCAGCTCCAAACTCTGACGGAAAATCTCGGCCAGCGCGATCATGACACGCCGATAAGAGGTAAAAAGTAGGTTTCTGGCAAGTCCTGACCCTGGCGGACTGGGAAGAGTTAGTATTCCAAAGTTGGAGCGAATCGAGTTAGACCTATGGGCTGGGAAAGTCATCCCTTGCATGAAAGCGATGGTTCTTGGTATTATGACTTTTCGAGAAATTGATGTCTAAATGTCTCTGGCCCTAGACGCAGACGACTCACTGCTCTCAAGCTTGGAAGAGCAGTTCAGATTGCATTCTGATCGACCGGCGGTGAAAACCGAATCAATCGCATGGAACTACTCCGAATTGGATGCCCTTTCCGCGAATTGTGCTCGTTCGATACGGGAACAATCCCAGAATGGATCAGCGCCAGTCGCATTGCTGATGAAACACGACGCCCCACTCGTGGCGGCAATTGTTGGTGTCTTAAGAAGCGGTGGATTCTATCTCGCCCTCAACCCAGCTTTCCCTGGCGCGCGCCTCCGTCAAATCGTTAACGAGATTCGTCCGCGAGCAATCATTGCCGACCCCGAACATGAGGAGATCGCACTCGAACTGATTGGTTCGAAAGAAAGACGACTTGTCATTGATGAACTACTAGCTGGCGAGGGTTCCTTTTCGGCACCGGCCGTCGCGGCGACTGCACCTTGCGCGCTCTTTTATACTTCCGGTTCAGCGATGCGGCCAAAGCCGTTGGTTTACAGGCACGGCGGCACTTGGCGAAGCGTGATCAACCACGCGCGACTCTTGCGCATTACGCCAGAAGATCGAGTCACCCTTCTTTCCCCTTGTTCCGCGGCCGCATCAGTGTTGGCGATGTTCGGCGCACTTCTGAACGGCGCTTGCTTGTTTCCATTCCAACCAGCTCTGGAAGGGTTTCGGGCAATGGAAGGCTGGATCAGGGACAATAGGATCACCATCTATCATTCTGTGCCAAGCTTATTCCGTCACTTTGCTCAAAGCCTTGCTCCGGGTGATCTGTTTCCCACGGTTCGAATAGTAAAACTTGGAGGTGAAACAGTTTTTGCAACGGACGTTGAACTTTTTCGAAAGCATTTTATGTCCGACGCCGTTTTCGTTAATGGCCTTGGTCTGACAGAAGCAAACGGCTGCGTCTGTCATTTTTGTCTAACCCAGGACATAACCATTAAGAGTGCGACCGTGCCTATCGGGCGACCGGACGACGGAATCGAGCTTAAATTATTCGACAATAACTGCGGCGAAGGCGCTTCAGGCGAAATCGGCGAGATCGCACTTCGTGGAAAGCAAATTGCACCTGCTTACTGGACCGGGAGCGCGATACAGCCATATGCACTCGACGGTTCTGGGTGGTTTCGCACGGGCGACCTTGCTCGCCAAAAAGCTGATGGAACTCTTGAATATCTTGGACGCAAAGACGGACAACTAAAATTGCGAGGACAATGGATCTCTATATCCGAGATCGAAGCCATCTTAACACGGGTGCACGGTGTCAAAGACGCCGTGGTTGTTCCAGTAGCTATTTCGAAGCGAGAAGAAAGGATAGCAGCCTTTGTATGTTGGGGTAAGCCGGAACTGAGCAAGCAAGACCTTCGTAACGCTTTGAGCAAACAGCTGCCGCCCTTTTCCGTACCTAGCTACTTCTTCCGATTGGCCCAATTTCCTCTGCTCCCAAACGGAAAGGTGGACCGCCGCGCTCTCTCCTACCGGGCTGGACAAAAACTAATATCAGAAACTCGAATCGATTCGTCCGATTCAGTTACGCGCCGGCTTATTCAAATCTGGCGCAGCGTTCTGGAAGACGACTCCATTGGAACAACAGATGATTTTTTTATTTCGGGAGGCGACTCGCTTGCTGCTGCCACGATGTTATCTGCAGTCGAAAAAGTATTTAGGGTAAGCCTTCCAGCTTCAAGTTTGCTGGCAGCGCCAACTGTAGAAAAGTTGGCCCAACGTATTAGGAGAGGTGTCTCCCAAGAGGTCGGGTCACATCTTGTTGCCGTCCAACCATGCGGCACCAAACCGCCGCTTTACTGCGTCCCTGCCGCCGGTGCAGATCCGTTACAGTTCCGGCTGCTGGCTTGCCACTTAGGGGACGATCAACCGCTGTTTGCTTTTCAACCACAAGGACTCAATAGTCCGATACCATTCCACCGATCGGTGGAAGAAATCGCTGCCGACTACGTCGCTTTATTGCGTCGGCACCAACCACAAGGACCTTATCATGTGTGCGGTTCTTCTTTTGGCGGCCTAGTTGCCTTCGAGATGGCAAAACGCCTGTTGGAAGTTGGGCAGAAGGTACGCTTTTTAGGGTTATTCGACACCTACAATGTTCGCAGATACCCAAAGTTGCGGGGCGATCTTTCTGTCCTGCAAAGATTGTGGTCGGTAACGCGTAAGGCTCTACCTAGCCGCGCGGATCGAGTGTCTTGGAAGGCGGCTAAATGGTGGTTAAAAGTGAATGCAGTCCGCTGTTATGTTCGGGCGAACCGTCGGCCGCTCCTGGCCCGTCCACACCACTGGCGATCGCTTTACTTCCGAGAAATCTGCTACGCCGCGGGTTCGCGCTACCACACAAAGTCTATCCCAATTCGCATTCACCTTTTTCGCGTAGAGGATCAGCCTTCAGCGGAATTCTACGATTACGACCCGTTACTCGGATGGGATGGGATGGCCGGCAAAGGCATCGAGGTGCACGCACTACCCGGTAAACATGCCGAGATCGTTACCACACCCAGCGTTATGCTCCTCGCACAGAAGCTTCGCCTTTGTCTCAGCCAAGGCTAAACCTAGAGGCGGGGTCCGCCGTTCACTAGCGGCTCCAAAAAGCGCAGCAACAGATCGCCCAAGCCAGTTCGTTTGCAGCTTATTCGCCGGCTACATTCCCGCCCCGCCTCGACCGTCGTCCAGCGAATCGTCTTGAACAGCGGAGAACGATGGAGCCCGGGGGGCACTGCGTGATTAACAGCACCTCTCGTTGCTAGGGGGAGAGACCTCGCCGGTACGTCGATGAAACCGGCGCACAGATTCGCTTTTCGCTTTCGCGAAGTTACTTGGGTGACTTAGCGACGGTCTGCCATCTCGCGTCGTCGCCGATCACGATAAACCTACCGTGATAAGGCGGCATCGGCTTCACCGGATAAGGCGGCCGAATGATCGCGAACGCCTGTCCGATGAAGACAAGGCTTAGCAGAACGCCCAAGGCGAGCGTATTCATATTGCTGTTTCTCTTTGCATCATTTGTGCCATGGAAACTCCAAATTCTGCGGCGGAAGGAATCGATGGGTTAACCACCAGCCAGTGAGACAAACATCCGAATCGGATGCGGAGACAACACGCGTTATGAGATCGAGAACAACGACAGGCCTCAGCGTGTTCAAATCGCCGCGGACATTAATCGCCAAATTTTGAAATGTCCAATTCTTTGTGCAAGACCAGGCCACTTTCGCATTTCGGATTTCGAATTAGTTTCACGTCCGATGCCACAGTTTGCTTATCGAGCGCGCGACGCGCAGGGCGCGTTGGTTGAAGGCGTTCTGGATTGCCCCGATCGCACAATTGCCATTCGCCAGATCGAGCAGAAACGTTGCATCCCAATCAAGATTGAGGTCGTCAACGCGCGAGCCGAAGCACCTGAAAAACCCGGAACGAGAGGCAGAACCGCTGCGACACCAGTTCCGGCGCCGACGCAGAACCTGAAGATTCCCCAAAGCCAGCTTCTTATTTTCACCGAGCAGCTCGCTCATTTGCTTCAGGCGGGAATGACTCTCGACGAGGGATTGTCGATCCTGCAGAAGCGGGTCAAACAGCCGCGAGTGCAACAGATGACACGCAATCTGCACCAGGCGCTGGTTGATGGCCGCAGTTTTTCGCAGGCTCTGCGCGAAATGCCGCGCATTTTTCCGCCGCTGTTTGTGAACCTGGTGGCGGCGGGCGAAGCGAGCGGCGCGCTGCCGGAGATCTTGTTGCGTCTGGTCAAACATTTGATGCAGGCAAAAAATCTCCGGGACCGCGTTCAGCAGGCGTTGATCTATCCGGCGTTCCTCGCAGTTGCTGGGGCGGGGCTCATCACGGTTTTCATCACTTACATGGTGCCGCAATTGACTGGGTTCATGGCGCAAATCGGTGGGGCTCTTCCGTTGCCCACGCGGATTTTGATGCAGATCAACCATGCCATCGTGACTTATTGGTGGCTCGCGGCGTTAATCGCCGTCGGGATCAGTGTTGGATTTCGCGCGTTTGTTCGGACAGATGAGGGTCGATTCACCTGGGACCGTTTTCGACTGAAGATTCCCGGTTATGGCCGAGTGATTCGCTATCGTTATTACGCTCAATTCTCACGGACGCTTGGAACGTTGATTCAAAACGGAATTCCCCTGCTCCGTTCGCTCGATTTGGTTAGCGAGATCGCTGGCAATCGATATCTGGAAGTCAGACTGATCGAGGCGCGCCGCGCTGTTGTCGATGGAGCGACTCTTTCAGCAGCTCTCGGCTCGCAGCATATTTTTCCGGAATTGTTTACCGACATGATGGCGGTCGGCGAGCAAACCGGGCGATTTGGCGAAACGATGCAAACTATCGCCGATGTTTACGAGCGCGAGCTCGATCGAAACGTGTCTATCATTTCGCAATTGATTCCACCGGTAATCATCGTGGTAATCGCGACCGTGGTTGGTCTGGTTGTTTACAGCATTCTATCGGCCGTATTTGAGGCAACTCACAGCTTGCAATTTCGACCGCACTAAAATAGTCTGCGCAGCCAAATGCTTCTCCGCATCCTGGCGCTTGTTTGCGTAGTCTCGGAAGGATCGAACGCGCTCGCGCAGGAAGCTCTTAATAATGACTTGCCGCGCAAGGGACCCATCGTTGAGCTGCGTCCACCGTTACCAAATGCGTGGATCGATTTGCGTCAGCATCCAACGGAAAATTCGAACCCACAAACGGCCCCGGACTGGGTCGATGCTGTGAATATGAGCTCGGGGACCGGAAACGATGGCGGGGCTAAAACCACCTTTCGGCTTCGGGTCTCCCGCCCTTCATCCGATTTCCAGGTAATGTTCCTGCGCCTTTTCTTTGACGACAAAGAAAACACGCGACCGGAAATTGTGGCATGGGATGAATCGGGCACCCAGGTTTTGCGCTCGGGCCAACTCGGCTCCGGAACCGGTCTAGCGAGTTCGGATTCGGTGATAATTCCAATGACCGGAATTTCAACGGTCGACATTGAAGTTCCCGGCGATGGAAAGACCGTCCGTGGCGCGTATTTGGATTGGATGACGAGCAGTGATGTCGTGCATCCGGTCAATGCCGAGCATCGCGACCTGATTCCCGAGCCGTTTTCGTCGCTCCCGCCGCTGCATTCTCCGGAACAAGACAAGGAACAGTTTGGAACGATCACGGCCACGTTAGCAAACGAGACCATCCCAATGGGGGCGGACACTGAGCACGGGGCCGCATTTCAATTTGGAATTGAATCGCAACCGCTGGCGGCGCTGGTCACTTTTGAAGTGGCAAGTCCACGGATCGATTCGCCGCCGCAAGTTTACGTAAATGGCGAGGACGTTGGAGCGGCGACTCTCATGCTTCCCGAACTGGCCGATCCCGCCTACCGGGGTGAGATGGAACCGTTGCTCAAGGAAATGCATTTCCAATACACCGGCTGGCTGCGGGCGCAGAAACTGATTCCGGTCAACAGCTTGAAAGTGGGTACAAATGATGTGATGGTCCTGGCTGGTTCCGGAGCGTCCGCATCGGCGATCCGCGCGACCCA
>DATMQC010000046.1:0-4628 GCA_035567275.1 Chthoniobacterales bacterium
CACTCGAATCGGCACCTATATTTTCCGAAGTTGTTTCATCGATCCGTTCACCGGGAAGGTCATGGCGCGATTTGCTCTGGATCACCTCCACGCGACGCGAGCGGTTCTTCTGACCGATGTCAAACAGGATTACAGCGTCGGCGTCTCCGACGCGATACGCAACTATCTTACTGAAAATGGAGGTGAGATCATCGCTTCGATATCCTATAGCAGCGGTGACACGGATTTCCGGACACAGCTCACCGAAGTTCGAGGCGAGCGCCCTGATGTGATCTTTCTTCCTGCTTATTATACCGAAGCGGCGCTAATCCTTCGTCAAGCGAGACAACTCGGTATTAGCGCGCCGTTTGTGGGCGGCGAGGGCTGGGATTCTCCTGCCCTCGTGGGGGTTGCTGGAAAGAGCGCTGATGGGAACTACTACACCAACCATTTCTCCGCTGCAGATCCTTCGGAGCGTGTAAAAGCCTTTGTTGAACGATATCGCGCAAAGTATCACGCAACGCCAGATGCGTTGGCTGCTCTCTGGTACGATGGTGCGCGGCTTCTCTTTTTTGCCGCGAAGAGAGCCGGGTCGGCCGATCCCGAAAAGATTCGCAAGGCTCTGGCTTCCACGCTCGATTTTGAGGGAGTCACCGGATCCATTTCGATTGATGAAAATCGAAACGCCTCCAAGCCCGGGGTGATCTTGACCATTCAAAATGGTGAAACAAAAATGGTCCAGCAAGTCAGGCCCTGAGAATTCTTAAATGGATAGACTGATTGAGATCGTACAACAACTCGTCAACGGCGTTTCTCTCGGCTCTATCTATGCCTTGATCGCTCTTGGCTACACGATGGTCTACGGTGTGCTGCGCTTCATCAATTTCGCTCACGGCGACATCTATATGCTTGGAGCTTATTCGGGCTATCTCCTGGCGCCTTTTTTTTCGCATTTCTTCAAGTTCGGCGAGTTCGATACGTTTACGCCTCAGAATACGCTTTTTATCCTTTCCGGCGCCGGCCTGGTGATGGTGCTTTCAATGGCTATCTGTGCCGTAATTGGAGTCCTGATAGAGCGAATTGCTTATCGTCCGTTGAGGCAAAGGCCGAGGCTGAACGTTTTGATTACGGCGATCGGCGTCTCGCTCTTTCTGCAGAATATTACTCAATATCGCCTCGGTGCCGATCCCAAGGCGTTCCCTCAATTGATTCCTGTCCATGTCGTGGAAGGGCTCGGAAACCTCACGATTCTCACTTCGCAACTCGCAATCATTATGGCCACGATCCTGCTGCTGATCGTTCTGCGGCTTATCGTCATGAAGACCAAGATGGGCCTGGCGATGCGGGCGTTATCGCTCAATCCGACTGCCTGCTCAATCATGGGCGTCAATAACGACGTGGTGATCTCGTTTACCTTTGCGTTAGGTTCGGCGCTCGCAGCTGCAGCCGGTATCCTTGTCTCGATGGATTCGCCTTCCATTAATCCCCTGATGGGGAATTTGCCGGGGATCAAGGCGTTTGTAGCCGCGGTTCTGGGAGGTATCGGCAATATACCCGGAGCTGCGCTCGGTGGATTGATTATAGGGATCTTGGAGACGCTGGTCGTAGCAATAGGTTTTCCGCAGTGGAGGGACGGAATCGCCTTTGCCGTTTTGATCGTGATTCTCTTGTTCAAACCAACAGGCATTCTCGGAAGAGTCGAGCGAGAAAAGGTATGAGTCGCGCTTTGCTTGTTCTCGTCGCAGCCTTGCTCGGTTGCTTATCGGTTTCCCTGTTTGGCGAGGTTTTCATCGCTTCCCACTACGCCTACTATTACGACATTCTCATCACGATCGGCGTCAACGTGATTCTGGCGACGAGCTTGAATCTTGTGAATGGGTATACCGGCCAGTTTTCTCTCGGTCACGCCGGCTTCATGGCAGTCGGCGCCTATGCATCCGCAAGTTGGTCAAACCATCTCGATCCATACATTCTTGGATGGATCGCTGGTGCGAATAACCCGTTCGCAACAAATGTTGCGTTTCTCATTTCGATGCTGTTCGCCGGAAGCCTTGCTGCGATTGCCGGGTTTGCGGTGGGCGTTCCTTCCCTCCGATTGAAGGGAGATTATCTGGCAATCGCTACTCTCGGCTTTGGCGAGATTATCCGAGTGGCAATACTCAATACGGATTTCGTCGGAGCGTCCAGGGGTCTGAGCGTAGCCGGAAGTTACACCAATCTCTTCTGGACCTATGGCTCCGTCGCGGTCTGCGTCTATGTAGTGCTCGGCCTCGTCCACTCAACCTACGGGCGTGGATTTTTAACGGTGCGCGACGATGAGGTTGCAGCGGAAGCGATGGGAATAAATACCACCAAGTACAAGGTGATGGCCTTCGTAGTTGCTTCGTTCTTCGCTGGCATCGCCGGTGCTCTTTACGCTCATTTCAAAGCGTTCCTTACGCCGGAGGGATTTAATTTTTTTCGTTCGGTCGATGTCGTCGTCTTTGTAATCCTGGGTGGGATGGGCAGCACGATCGGAGTGATTATTGCTGCTGTCATGCTGACCATTTTGCCTGAAGGTCTTCGCGCGTTGGCTCACACACAGTTTGTTCCCTCTGCCTACCAGGGATTGCTGGAGAACCGCCTCATCCTTTATTCGCTCCTTTTGATCACATTGATGCTCACTCGGCCCCAGGGGCTGTTTGGTGATCCGATTGCGATCCGAAAGCGATTCACCCGATCAAGAGGAAATTGATGGATTGCCTCCTCAAATTGGACAGGTGCACGATCAGGTTTGGCGGTCTAACCGCTGTCGCCAACTTTACTATGGAAGTCGGGCGACGGGAGCTCGTCGGGTTGATCGGCCCGAACGGGGCGGGGAAGACCACAGTCTTTAACATGGTTACCGGAGTCTATCCGCCGACGGAAGGGCACGTTCTTTTGGGTGGCGAACCGTTAAACGGATTGAAGCCTTATGCAATCACGGGCAAGGGCATAGCGCGCACTTTCCAGAATATCCGACTCTTCATTTCGCTTAGCGTTTTGGACAATGTCAAGGCTGCATTCAATCTCCATCTGAAGCACGGGCCGGTGCATGCGTTGACTCGCGGAAGAGCATTTTTACAGGAAGAACACGAAATCGAAAACCGCACGCTCGAGTTGCTCAAAATTTTCAATTTAGAACGGTACAGAGACGCCATGTGCAGAAGTCTTCCGTACGGCGATCAGCGAAGGCTCGAGATAGTCCGGGCTTTGGCGACTGAACCGAAATTGCTCCTGCTGGACGAACCGGCCGCCGGCATGACTCCGACGGAGAAGAGCAATTTGATGCGTTTGATAGAATTTGTGCAGGAAACCTTTGATATTTCGGTGTTGCTCGTTGAACACGACATGCGTGTCGTGATGGGCATTTGCAAGAGGATTTACGTCCTTGATCACGGCATAAAGATCGCGGAGGGAACTCCGGAAGAGATACGGCGAGATCCAAAGGTGATCGAAGCTTATCTGGGCGAAGGGCCTGGAGAAAAGGAATGATCAGTAGCGGCCGGGTGTTGGCGGGCGCCGAAGGGCTTAGCTTGGAAAACTCACAAGCCAGGGCGCTTGTGAGTTTTACCCGGCTTCAGAGCCGCTGAGGAAGCGGCTCGGGATGAAAATGGAATTTGAATTGGACAGAACAGGGTGAGTCTTCTACCCGCGGTTTTTGAGGCCATGCGGGTTCCGGTAGCCCGAGGCGGAGGAGAGTCGCAAAACAACAAGAGATGGTTAATGCTTCAAATCGAAGAGCTTGAGGTCGCTTACGGTTCGATAACCGCCTTGCATCGCGTTTCGCTGCGTGTCGAGAAAGGCAAGATCATTACTCTGGTTGGCAGCAATGGCGCCGGAAAATCTACCACGCTTCGTGCGATTTCCGGTCTGATCCGTACACGTCACGGTAAAGTGCTCTACGAAGGGGAAAACATCACAAATCGGCCCCCGCATCGCATTGTCGGAATGGGCATAACTCAAGTGCCCGAAGGGCGTATGATTTTTTCGAATCTCACCGTTCTGGAGAACCTTCAAATGGGGGCTTATCGCCGAAGAGATGGATCCGGGATTAAAAAAGATTACGACTACGTATTCGGCATTTTTCCCAGGTTGAAGGAACGGGAAAAACAGGTTGCTGGGACGCTGAGCGGAGGGGAGCAGCAGATGCTGGCGATAGGCCGTGCGTTAATGTCGAAACCACGTTTTCTCATGCTTGACGAGCCTTCGCTTGGGATCGCACCGATCCTGGTCAAAACTATTTTTTCGAAAATCGTTGAGATCAACCGGCAGCTTGGGATTACGGTCCTGCTTGTTGAACAGAATGCGAACATGGCCCTGGAAATTTCCGACTATGGTTATGTGCTGGAGACGGGCAGAATTATTCTCGAAGATGAATCGGCCAAGCTGCGGATGAACAGTCTCGTCAAGGAAGCCTATCTGGGAGGTTGATCCAGCCGGGCGCTATTTCCTATTGCCACCCACACCATGAAACCCATTACCTGGTTACGTAGATTAGCTGATCGCGGGGATCAAGGTTACCCGTTCGCCACGCTTGCTTTCTACGGACCTGACGATAGGAAAGCCGCAAAGGCAGTCCTTGGCATTTTTGCGTCGAAAGACGCCGAAGTTCAATTACACAAATGGTT
>DATMQC010000047.1:0-3257 GCA_035567275.1 Chthoniobacterales bacterium
GACAAGCCTCGCCCCGATTATCGGATACGACCGGGCAGCGGAAATCGCCAAAGAAAGCGCCAAAACGGGCAAGACCGTTCGAGCAATCTGCCTGGAACGCCATGTTTTGCCTGAGGCTGAACTGACGCGCGCTCTGGATCCGGTGGAAATGACGAAGCCCGGTGGAGAGGGTTCTGCGGGGGGATAGTGTCGGCGAATGGTCAGAGTTGGCAGCGCTCTCCCGGAAGTGTTGTTAAACAAAGCTCAGTTCGATCGCCCGCTGGATCATGGCGATTTGTGCCTCTATCCTCTTGCCGAGATCATACTCCGAAGGCGTCTCAGCTGTAATCGTGCGCTCGCTGTGATGGATTGCGACGTAGATCCCTTCCGCCACTTCAGGGAATTTTTTCAGATTCACCCTTCGAGCGATCCATCCCTGCTCGGCGCGTCTTCCCTCAATCATTCGCCGCAGGTCTACCGGGATATAGTACCCGGCTGCGAACAGAAGCTCCTGGCCGAAAGGCGTGAGTTTCTTTCGTATTTCATACAGATATACGCCCTGCGCGTCGTAGTCCTCGTGGAGACACATCGCCAATCGAAAGGTATATCCGCGCAGTAGTTCTTTTTGAGCCTGAATCCGCGGCACGTCGCTGAGATGATAGCAGCGATTCAAGTCGCAGTTCTGGCGATCGGTTCGGCGATTATGCACCAGACCCCAAGGATTCAGGCAGGGAAATATCATCAGGGGAAGTGCTCGGAGCACCGGACCGTGAAGCGCTGCCCATTGATATAGACTCTCCGCAGTGGCCGGTTCATCGCCATGGATTCCCGCCGACAAGTAAATTCCGCCCGTTTTTTTAAGGGCAGGCGATCGGAAGCACAGCAGATCAAAATCGTCTCCGGTCGCAAAGACTTGACCGCTTAATCCCCACTTCCTGGCCAGGCTTTTCCACCGCTTGATAAGAAAGGAGTAATCGTGGACGCGATGCTCCTGAAAATCGAAATTCATGCCGCAGCAAGCTCGGTCAATAGCCTGTGGTGAATACCTTCAAATCCTCCGTTGCTGAAAATGACGATTATATCGCCCGGCTTTGCCAACGGCTTTACGCGATGCAATATATCGTCGACCTGTGGCTCGTAGAACGCCGGGATGCCGCTCTCTTGGATGGTTTGCACAACGCGCTGCGGGTCGAGCCGATCCTGCGGGGGAAGCTGGTCCAGTCCGGCAACGCCGGCAAGAATAACGCTGTCAGCAAATTTAAGAGCCTGCGGCAGCGCGATTTGAAACGTGGCGCGTCGCGTCGTATTGGAGCGGGGTTCAAAGATCGCCCAGATTTTTTGTCCAGGATAACGATGGCGCAAAGCAAAAATGGTTTCTCGAATCGCCGTCGGATGATGGCCAAAATCGTCAATGACTTTAATTCCGTTGACTTCCCCCCGAAGTTCTTGACGCCGCGTAACGCCGCCGAAGCTTGCCAGCGCATCTCGGATACTTTTCAACGGCAGCCCGTAGGCAAGCCCGATCGATATCGCCATGGCCGCGTTTCGAACATTGAATTCACCGATCAGCGATATCTGGAAAGGATCGCCAGCCAACACGAATTCCGATCCTGAATTCGAGTAATTGACCTGAGTGATGCGGCGCGTGCAGCTTTCGCCAAAACCGACGGTGCAGACTCGGGCGTGAGAATTCGAGACGACATCTAAACAATTCGGATCGTCCGCGTTGACGAAGATAAATCCTCCGCTTGGCACGATGTTGACGAGGCGTCGAAAGCTAAGTTTGATCTCCTCAAGGTCAGAAAAAATGTCAGCGTGATCGAACTCAATATTGTTGATTACCACCGCTTCTGGCAGGTAGTGGAGAAACTTCGAGCGCTTATCGAAGAAGGCCGTATCGTATTCGTCGCCTTCGATCAGGAAGTATTTTGAATTTGTGAACGAGGCGCCTCGCCCGAGGTCCTTCGCAATGCCGCCGATCAAAAAGCTTGGGTCAAGGCCAGCTTCGCAAAAAAGCCAGGTGACAAGAGATGTCGTCGTCGTCTTTCCATGTGTCCCGGTGACAACAATATTGGTTCTTCCCTGTAAAAAAAAATCCTTTATGGTTTCAGGGAGAGAACGGTAGAAGAGCTTTCTGTTCAGGATCGACTCCAGCTCCGGATTGCCGCGGCAGATTGCGTTTCCAACGACAACTAAATCAACTTCTGCGGGAGTGTTTTCCGGGAGAAATCCTCGCGAGATTTCAATTCCCTTTGATTGAAGGAAAGTCGACATCGGTGGGTAAACGCCGTCGTCCGATCCGGAGACGATATAGCCCAGATCTCTGAGGGCGGCGGCAACAGCCCCCATGGCCGTCCCACATATTCCTAGAAAATGAATTCTGCGAACAGGTTTCTGCATGAATAAGTCACTCCGGGCGGTTCGAATTGGCTTACCTTCAAATACCAAGGAGACCTTTTTCGCAAGCGAAAGGTTTCAGCCTGCATCGATCCTAGCGCGGCGTAGCGTTCGACTGAGCTCACGCCGAAGTCCGCAACCAAAACTGTTTCGGACGCTGAGCCTACTCGCGCGTTATGTCAGAGCTTGGTAGGGTCCGATCCCGCACCAGTTTCTGCTGAAATGACATCGAATCCACCCTTCCGGGTCGTCTAGAAACTGGTGCTGGATGCGACCCTACCTTTTGCGAGCAGGCGTCCGTTGACGGTCGCTAACATTCGTTTGACGTTAGTTCCTATGCCGACTCCAAATGTTGCTCCGAACTCCGGTGCTCGTTCTACTTCATCGGAGTCCAGACCGCGAACTCTCCTTTCGTCGGTAACTTCGTTCTTCCTCTTCCTTTTCGAACGAATCACGCCCGATCCGTACATTTTCGCGGTAGCACTCACAATAATCACCGCGCTGTTGGCCGGGATTCTTGCGCCGAAAGGGTCGGCTGACATGATTCTTACCGGATGGTATAACGGACTGTTCAACATCCTGGCGTTCGCGTTCCAAATGGTACTGGTCTTAGTCACCGGATACGCACTGTCGAATTCCCCTCCGGCGAGGCGATTGCTGGACAGATTGGCTGGGATTGCGACGACGCCGAAGCGTGCAGTCGTCGTGCTCGTTATTACGGTGATGGTGACTTCCTTTGTGAACTGGGGTTGCGGGCTTGTAGTGGCGGGGCTTTTGGCACGCGAAATCGCCAAAAGAATCAGGATAGATTTTGGCTGGCTAGTCGCGGCTGCTTACTCCGGCTGGATTATCTGGGCCAGCGGTCTGTCGAGTTCGATAGC
>DATMQC010000048.1:0-7754 GCA_035567275.1 Chthoniobacterales bacterium
CTGCCGCCACTTGTCCGGGAGGCGTTAACCGAAAAGCTCACGAATGCCGGGACCCGTGTTCAAGAGCTACCCGCGCCTGGGCAACCAACGCCCGCGGTGTCGCCCCAAGAACCCGCGCAGCGCCCCCGTCAACACTTAGGACCTCAGCAGCGGCAACATCCCGAGAAGCACCGCCAGCCCGATCCGGGGCGGCTCGATATTTCGCAACGGCAAAAATCGGAAAAGGCGCAATCGCCCCATAAAAAGGCCATTCCCGATGTGACTGAGTTGCTGCGCCATCTTCAAAGCCATTTCAACGACCTTAGAGACGAGTTGCAGCGAGCCCGGAAACAACTGGAGCGCGCACAGCCGGTCCACCGACCAGCAGATGCGCACTCGAGCGACTCCAGCAAGGAACTTTCGAAATTGCGCGATGAGAACGCCCAGCTGAACGAAACGATTACCCAATTGCGTGAAACACTCAGCGAACTCGCAAACGATAATTTCAACCAGGCAGTAAGTCGAAAAGCGGATACTGATGAACCGGTAACCAATCCGGTAGAGCAATACAAATCATTACTTACGCTCCGATTGCGTGAGCAGATTGTGAATTTTCAAGCTTTGAATCCGGATAATCACTCAGATGCTCTGCCCTTGCTTCTGGATAACATGTTTCGCACGCTGCAGGAGAGCGGAATCGACCTGACAAATATCGAAGCGCAGCCACCTCCTGTTCGGAGAAGATATTAGCGGGGAAAACTCGTCAGGAGCGATTTGGAGGGCTTTGGTCCCCTCGCAGCCGTGGTGAGCCGTAAACTAACACCATTTCACGGCGCCGACGGAGCGGACGCCCTCCAGGGCATCGGCTAGCAATTCCCGTCCGGCCCTGGCAACGATGATCGCTGGCGGCTTGGTGGGTTTGAGGTTCGGGGTTTGGGGTTCGGCGTTCTGAATTCTGAATTCTGTATTCTGTATTCTGTATTCTGTATTCTGTATTCTACCCTCCAGGGCAATTCAGTTTCGGCCCGGAAACATCAGTCCAGCAGCGATCCTATTTACGAACCTGGCGCGAACGCATAGTTTGCGTTGTGCGGCGCGCGATCATCCATTTGGACATGGATTGTTTTTACGCAGCGATTGAGGTCCGCGATAAACCCTCGCTGGCTGGAAAACCGGTTGCGGTAGGCGGTGCCCGAGACCGTCGCGGTGTATTAACCACGTGCAATTATGAAGCGCGAAAATACGGCGTCCGTTCCGCAATGCCGACGTTTCAAGCCTTGCAAAAATGTCCGCATCTTATCGTGATGCCCACACGCTTTGAAGTTTACCGAAGGGAATCTGCACGAATCAGGGAAATCCTTTCTCGATTTACATCGCTGATCGAGCCCCTCTCGCTTGACGAGGCGTTTCTCGACGTGTCCGACCATAACGGTGATCCGGAAGCGCTCGCTTACCTGATTCGGCAGCTCATTTTTCAGCAAACGCAACTGACCGCTTCGGCGGGAATTGCGCCGAACAAAATGCTGGCCAAGATCGCCAGCGACATCAACAAGCCGAACGGCCAGTTCACAATTCGCGAGGAAGAGATCGAGGAATTCATGCGCGAACTCCCTGTCCGGAAGCTCTGGGGCATAGGCGCCAAATCCGCCGAGAAATTCGCAAAGCTCGGGATCTCAACCTGCGGCGATCTTCAGAAGCACTCGCGGATTCAACTCTACGAATGGTTCGGTAAATTCGGCCTTGAACTCCACTCATTGTGCCGTGGGATCGATCGGCGCGAGGTTGAGCCGCACAGAGAGCGAAAATCCCTCAGTAATGAACGAACATTCACCGTCGATCTAACCTCCGTTCCGCAATGTGAAGCGCGCATTCCCGATCTTTACGAAGAGTTGGTCGCCGATCTCAAAAAGGCAGGTGGCGAGGACCGGATCAAAGCCATTTTCGTTAAAATTCGATTTGCGGACTTCACGCGCACAACGGTCGAGCGAGCGGGCTTACCATTAAGAATGGAAAGCTTTCTGACACTGCTTCGTGAAGGACTTGGCCGGAAAGCGTTGGGTGTCCGGCTTCTCGGATTAGGGGTTCGCTTCGAAGAAGAAACTTCGTCAAGCACGGCGCAAATGGAATTTTGGTGACAGGCTAGCCTAGCCTGGAGCCGCTTAGGAAGCGGTTCGGGAGAAAATGGGCCTTAGTTAAGTCCAGGCAGAACAGAGTGAAATCTTTCTTCCTCGATTTGTGAGCGATGCAGGATGGCGCAGCGGCCACGGTTCGGGGTTTGGGGTTCGGGGTTTGGGGTTTGGGGTTTGGGGGTTCTGTCTTCTAAACCCCCCCGCGTTCCTCTGCGTCCTCTGCGCGATCAATTCCTTTGCTGACCCCGGGGTGGCCTGCGTCCTCTGCGCGATTAGCGTTCGAATTTTGCGATGAAGTCGTAAGGATAGGGTGGAAGGACGTGGCTGGCTGTATCGAGCAAGGCAACCTGCTCCGGAGTCAAAGACCAACCTGTCGCTCCGAGATTATTTACCAGCTGCTCCATCCTCCGTGCGCCAACGATGGGCGCCGTCACCCCGGGCTTTTGCAAAAGCCAGTTAAGCGCCACCTGAGCAGCAGGGTGTCCGGATTCCTCGGCGACTTTGTGCAAACCGTCGAGCGTGCGCCAGGTTTGCTCGTTGTTGTAAGCACTCCATTTCTCACCCCAGTCCTTTTCTTCTGCCAATTCTATTCTTGAGCCAGGGGGCGGCGCAGTCATCCCACGCTTGAACTTTCCCGACAACCAACCGCCGCGAAGAGGACTCCAAGGAATCACACCGAGTCCCTCTCGAAGAACGAGTGGGATCAGTTCCCATTCTGTACTCCGGCAAAGTAAGTTGTATTGCGGTTGGAGACAGACAAACGCCTCGAGACGATTTTCCCTGCTGATGTCCAGAGCGCGCTGGAGCTGCCAGCCTGTGAAATTGCTTGCGCCGACGTAGCGTACCACCCCTTTACGCACCAAGTCATTCAGAGTTGAGAGAGTTTCCTCCAGAGGTGTTTTGGGATCCCAACAGTGAACCTGATAAAGATCGATGTAATCCGTTTGCAACCTGCGTAAGCTGGCATTGACGGCACTTAGAACATGCTTGCGGCTGAGGCCAACGTCATTGGGACCCTCGCCCATCGGAAAGCGAACCTTCGTCGCAATGACTAGATCGTCCCGATTTCGCTCCTTTAACCATCGGCCTACAATTTCTTCCGAAATTCCGGTGCCGTAGACATTGGCCGTATCGATGAAATTCCCTCCCATCGATACAAATCGGTCCATCATTGCGAAGCTTTCTTTCTCCGTAGCCTCGTTTTGGCGTCCGAACGTCATGGCGCCCAGGCAAAGCTCGCTAACGCGCAACCCAGTTTTCCCAAGATATCGGTAGTTCATGCTCTTTTAAATCCAACGCAAACTGGCAAAATTTCCAGTGTTATCGAGGTGACATCGCGAAATTCCCGAGAAAATGTCCGCATTTCACGGCGCCGACGGAGCGGACGCCCTCCAGGGCTTGCGTCAACATTGGTCCTTAACGAACGCTCTTGAAGATTCTGCGACGGAGGTAGAACTTTATTATCTTTATGGTTACCCTATGATCTCGCCCTACACATTCACTCCGCGCGCTCGCTTGCTGGAGTTCATGCGTCAGGCGGGCAACTCCAACCTTGTCAATCTCGCTGCCGGGCTGCCCTCGACGGAATGCGTTCCGAAAGCTGATTTGAAGCGGGCGTTCGATGCGGCGCTTCTCGAAGAAGGGGATGTCGCTTTAGGCTATCACACACCGGACGGCGATTATCTTTTAAGGGAAAGGATCGCCCAACGCTTTTCGCGTCGCGGAATCCAAGTCAGTCCGGAGGAACTCGTGATTACGACAGGCTGCACTCAGGCGTTGCATGGAATGATTAAGCTTTTGGCGCAACCCGGCGACATCGTCGCCTGTGAAGCGCCGGCGTACTATGCGACTCTGGAAATTCTCGGCGATCTCGGCATTCGGGTTTTGCCGGTGCCGGTCCGAAACTCGCAAGGCGTAGACCTGGATCTTGTGTCCGCTCTGTTTGAACGCTTCAATCCGCGGCTTTTTGTCGTCTGCTCAACCCTTTCTAATCCTTCCGGCGCCACCATGCCCAATGACGCAAGAGGCGCCCTGGTTGAAATCTGCCGCAAGACCGGAACTAAAATCCTTGAGGACGAAATTTATGGCGATCTTTCCGAAATCGATGGCCTTGCTCCGATTCGATCATTCGACGACGGGACGACTGTTTCCTACGTCACAAGCTTTTCCAAGACTGTCGCACCGGGGATTCGGGTCGGGGTCTGCGCCGCGGGGCCAAATACCGACCGTTTCGCGCTTCTGAAATGCCAGCAGGATATGCACTCTGCGACCTTGTGCGAAGTGGCTTTTCGTAAATATCTGGAGAACTCGGATTTCGAGGGACACCTCAGATTTCTCAAAACGTTGAATCGCGAACGTCGTGAACTCGCCTGCGAGCTCATTAAAAAACACTTTCCCGATGAAACCGTTGTGTGGGTACCGGAAGGCGGTTTTCTGCTGTGGGCGGAGGTCCCACAGCGCATCGACATGGAAGCCGCGTATCAAGCCGCACTAAAGCAAAATGTTGCGTTCAGCCGGGGAACTGCTTTCTACACGACGCCGGAGACTAAGATAAGTGCAATGCGTCTCAACTGCTCACGACCGACGAAAGAGCAACTTGTCGCCGGCTTGGAGATTCTCGGCAAAATACTATCCCGGTAACGCCAAACGACGTGATGCGCTTTTTGCTTCGGTTGAAACCGGCGACCTGTCTTTTCCGTTGGAAGTCCAGATCATTCTATCCCGCCGGTCTGAGGCGCGGCCTCGCTAGCGTTCACGAATACCTGCGACTCTGCGACTTGCGCAAGGAACCTGAAATCAAATGTCAGGTACATCAAATTGGTAGGGGCAGATCTCCGAGCTGCCCGCCGAAAATAGCGTCTTTGCCTTGGGAGATCCGGCTCCTACCTTCCTGAAAGTCTAACTAATTCTTTGCCCCCCATGCGCTTCAATCACCAGTTCCTGGATAGCGATCAGGCGGATTCGCGAGATTCCAATTTCTCCACGCTCCTGCAGGACGTTGCTCGCCTCGCAATCCTTATCGCGTTTTCCCTCGGGCTATCCACTTGGCCCGCTTCTGGTGAAGACACATCGCTCGGTCCTGAGATCAACCCGCTCTGGCTTCGATATCCCGCAATTTCCCCGGACGGCGGGACCATTGCATTCGGCTTTCGCGGCCACCTGTTTACCGTTCCGGTTGGAGGTGGGCTTGCGACGCCGCTGACCGCGGGAACAGCCCACGACACAGCTCCAGTCTGGTCGCCGGATAGCAAATACATCGCGTTTGCTTCGGATCGATACGGTCACTACGATGTTTATCTTATCAGCGCTCAGGGAGGTTCTGCCAGGAGACTGACAACCTATTCAGCGGATGCAATCCCGTGGAGCTTTACCGCGGACGGCCAGTTTGTGCTGTTCAGCGAATACAGACCCGGGTCGGCCACGAACGATCAGTTCCCGGTTCGCACCATGTCACAGCTCTATCGTGTCTCGGTTGCCGGCGGCAAGGAATCGGAGTTACTCCTTCCTAACCCGGCTCTGAAAGCGCACTACGATCGGTCTCAAACTCGCTTGTTGTACGAAGATCTTAAGGGCTACGAAAGCCTCTGGCGCAAGCATGAGACATCCTCTGTGAGTCACGACATCTGGCTCTATGATTCCAAAGCACAGACTTACGCGAAGCTGACGAGTCTGAAGGGAGAAAGCCGAGATCCGATCTGGGCACCCGACGAAGGTTCCATTTACTACCTCGGCGAACAGAGTGGCTCCTTTAATGTCTGGAAGATGCCGCTCGAGGGTAGTCACGGGGGCTCCCCCGAACAATTGACCCTGTTCGAAAAGAGCCCTGTCAGATTTCTAACCTCATCGAATGCCGGAGCGCTTTGCTTCGGGTTTGACGGGGAGATCTACATTCTCGCACCCAAATCTCGGGAGCCGGAAAAGGTCCACATTCAGGTCGCATTAACGGATAGCCAACCTGCCAGCCGGATAAAGCTTTTTAGCGATCATGCGACGGAAATGGCGCTCAGCCCGAACGGCAAAGAAATCGCCTTCGTCGTGCGGGGCGATATCTATGTCGCCTCCGTTGAATATGGACAGACCAAACGCATTACGAATTCCCCTGAACAAAAGCGAAATGTCTCATTTGGTCCCGATGGACGGCATCTGGTTTTTGCGGCCGAATATAACCAGCCTTGGAGCTTGAACGAAGCAACGATCGTGCAGTCCAAGGAGAAGGAGCCCTACTTCTTTAACTCCACGGTCATCGATATCCATCCGCTCCTGGCAAACGAACAAAATAACTTTCAACCTCGCTATTCACCGGATGGCAAAGAAATAGCCTACCTGGAAAACCGAACGACCCTGAAAGTTCTCAACCTCGAAACCAGGCAAGCGCGCACCATACTTCCCGGGGATCGCAATTACTCCTACAAAGACGGCGATCAATGGTACGACTGGTCTCCGGACGGAAAGTGGTTCCTGGTAAATTTCCTTAATCCGAATCGATTTTCTTCTGAGGCAGGCCTGGTAGACGCCGCAGGCAATCAGCAGCTCACCAATTTAACCAAGAGCGGGTTTGAATCAGAACGCCCGATCTGGTCGATGGACGGGAAATCGATGATTTGGGTAACGGACCGCCAGGGCCTGCATGGGTATGGGTATTCTTCTGCGACACAGCTTGACGTTTACGAAATGTTTTTCACCCAGGAAGCCTTCGACCGTTTCAATTTGCCTGAAGCGCAATATCAGATCGTGAAGGAACGCGAGGAGCAGCAAAAAAAGAAAGGGGAGAGTGAAAAGAAGGAAGAGCAAAAAGAAGCTGAGGCCCCCAAGCCTGTTGAACCGATTAAGCTCGAGTTGACGAATATTGAAGATCGAGTTGCACGGCTCACCCTCGGCTCGGCTCCCCTGGCGGATGCGAAGCTGACGACCGACGGCGAAACGCTCTTTTACCTGGCCAAAACGGCGAAAGCTTACGAATTGTGGTCCCTTGCCCTGCGAAAGAAAGAGTTGAAACGACTCGCCGAATTAGCTGCCCCTGAGCGAGGAGAACTTGGCGGCGACTACCCATCCAGACTGGAGCTCGACAAGGCCGGTAAGAACATCTTTGTCCTGGAAGGCGGTCGCATCAGCAAGGTCCAGATCAGCGATGGAAAGATGGAACCCGTCAAATTTAGTGCGGAGAAAGAGCTCATTCCCGCGGCTGAACACGCCTATCTCTTCGAGCATATCTGGCGCCAGGTGAAGGAAAAGTTCTATGTCAAAGACCTGCACGGTGTGGACTGGGATTACTACAAGGGGGTTTATCAAAAATTTCTTCCCTTCATCAGCGACAACCGGGACTTCGCCGAGATGGAGAGCGAATTGCTGGGTGAACTCAACGCGAGCCATACGGGCTGTTATTACACACCGGAAATGGAAGGGACGGATGCAACCGCGGCTCTTGGGGCGTTTTTCGATCCGAATTTCAAGGGAGACGGTCTCCTGATTCAGGAAGTTATTGAAAAGGGACCGCTGGTAACTGCGGCCGCTGAAGTTCGGGCGGGTATGATCATTATCAAGATCGACGGCACACCGATCACTCAGGGGATGGATATCAGCCCTCTTCTAAATCACAAGGGGGGCCAATTGACGTTGGTGACGATCCTCGACCCTACGACCAACAAC
>DATMQC010000049.1:0-5019 GCA_035567275.1 Chthoniobacterales bacterium
CCGGGGTGGCTGACCCAGCCGTAGTCTTCATTTGCTTTTTTATTAGTCTTAACAAATTCGCCCTGAGCCCAATCTCCCATGGAGCTGAAAGCGACTTTGCCTTCCATCAATGCGCCGATTGCCTGGTCCCAACTCAGTGCAGAGTGGTCAGGATTGAGGTAATCCTGCATTTTTGCAAAGTAGTCCATCGCCTTTTTTACTTGTGGATCATCCCATTTCATCTTGCCGCTAAACAGATCCGACCACCCTTGCGGTCCCACGACGCCCAGAAGAGTGTTTTCAAATAGTTGTGCGGAGGTCCAGATACCCGAATCGCCCACCCCCAAGGCAGGAATGCCGGCTTGTTTCAATTTAGCGCAAGCCGCAAAAAACTCGTCGAATCCAATCTTGTCCCCGATGGTGACACCATTCTTCTCGAGGAGCTTCTTATTGAACCAGAGGCAGTTGCCACGATGCACATCGGCCAGCACTGCATAAACCTTTCCATCCTTGGTCATGAGGTCGACAAGACCCTTTGGAAAAGCTTTATCCCATCCATCGCTCTTGTAGAGCTCGGTGATTTCCTCGCAGTAACCCGGCTCGACATATTGCCCTAACAATTCATAACCAGGATGACTTTGCCAAGTATCTGGCGGGTTGCCGCCAGCCAAACGAGTCTGAAGGACGGGGCGCGCGGCCGAGCCTCCGCCGCCTGCTACGGTCGCATTGATGATCTCAACACCGGGATTTTGTTTTTTATAGGCGCTGAACAAGGCGTCGAGAGCAGCCGCTTCACCTCCTGATGTCCACCAGGAGAACACTTCGAGTTTCTTTTCGCCGGCTGCTTGAGAAGAAAGTGGCGCTTGGATCAAGGCGAAAATTGATGCCAGGGCCAAAAAGGAGGAACAGGAACGCAATTTGAGGTGCATGTTATGGGGAAATGGTCAATTGAAAATCGATCTATCGGGTTAATCTAGGAACATTGTCACAGCTAAAGATCAATCCATTGAGCGCTGTAGCCTGGGCGCCCCACCATCTCAAGGGAGATGGCAGAATGAAATGCAGTAGGTCGCCTGCAGGTATAACTATTTTTGTATGTACAACTATTTTTGGGTTTCTTTCGGTTTTAACCGGTTCGGTTTTTTTACTGTTAGTCAATCACCTCCCTTATGCATCCGTTATGTTCTATTCGAGAATCGTATCTAAAGCACAACAAAGAAAATATTCCACCCACATTACGCTTCCATCGACACCTATTCCCTTCGTTAGTATTGAACAGGCGCGTGTTCCCCGCTCTTCGCTGATTCCAGGACAGCGATCGCGACAGCCAGCGAACGGATGCCGTCTTCACCGGTAGCAAATGGTTTTCCGTTTCCACCGACGGCAGCGTTGAAGTGACGGACTTGGTGGACATAGAGATTTTCGTGCTTCCCGAGATCGACCTCCTGGCGGGTTTCCTGCCTTCTGAGGAAAAGCCGTCCCTTCGGCTCCTGGGTCATCACATCTTCAGCGTAAAGAGATCCCTCGGTACCGTGTACCTCAAATCCAGTGTAGGCATGTTGAATAGTAAATGCGTCGTGAAACTGCGCCAGCGTTCCATTCTTAAAATCAATGACTCCCATGACGGCATCTTCAAGCCCGCTCTTTCCAAGACCCTGTTGCTTAGTCATGGCCGTCACTTTCACTGCGTCATCGCCAAGCACAAAGTGCAAGGTATCGGCATCGTGGACGGTAATATCGAGAACCACACCTCCTCCAGCTTCCGGTTTTTCGAGTCGCCAACCCTGGAGCCGGGGCGGCAGATAGACCGCATGAAACACCCGTGCTGCCAACGGTTTTCCGATCGCGCCTTCCGCGATCAATTTGCGCATGGTGCGATGGGTCACGGCATTGCGAAGGTGATGATTGGTGCCTATCACAACGCCGGCTTTCCTGCAGGCTTCAACCATTTCTCTCGCGTCCGCGAGATGGAGAGCCAACGGTTTTTCGCACAAGGTATGCTTCCCGGCCTTCGCGGCCGCCAGGACTTCTCCTTTGTGCCGATCATTGGTGGTACTGATGTAGACCACGTCAACCGAAGGATCTGCCAGCAAATCGTCAATCGAAGAGTAGGCCCTCGGAATTCCGTTCTCCGCTGCATATCGCCTTGCCCGTTCCGGGCTCGAACTCATTACCGCCGTTACCGAGCTATCGGGCTGAGAATTAATCGCTTCGAGCATCCTGGTCTTGGCAATGTCGCTGGCGCCAATGAATCCCCAACCTAGTTTTTTTTCGCTTAGCATTTTCTATGAATGGTGCTTTCGATTCGACCAAGCGTGACCGCATGACTCGCGAACGATCAGCTCCGGTTGAAAGATGACTTTGCGCGCTATTTGATCCGGTTTTGCAATTCGTTCCAGAAGGAGTTCCGCGGCGGCCTCCCCTATTTTGCCCGGCCTCGTCGCGATAGTCGAGAGCGCAGGGCGGCAGAGGGAAGCTTCTGCCACATCGTCGAAGCCGACAATTGCGAAGTCGTCCCCGGCTCTCTTCCCGGTGCTGGCGAGGGACTGCAGCGCACCCAAGGCTACCATGTCGTTAAAACAAAGAGCGGCGGTGGGCGGTTGCGGCTGTGCCAGCAACTGGTTCATTGCGTGATACCCCCCTTGACGGTCCGGCGCGCTCGGCACGATGTAGGAATCGTCGACGCCAATCCGATTTTTGCCCAACGCGGCTGCATAACCTTTAATACGTTCTTTCCGCGAGGAGACTTCGGTTGCCCCGCCGATAAATGCGACTCGGCGGTGTCCGAGTCCCAACAGGTGTTCCACAGCCATTTGCGCTCCGGCAAGATTGTCGATGCCGACATAATCGCATTCGACTCCTGGAAGGGTTCGCGCGAAGAAGACTTTCGGTATGCGGCAATCACGAATGCGTCTGGTAAATTGATCCGACTTATCCGTTGCGGGACATAAAAGAACGCCGTCGGCCGGATATTCCTGCATCAATGCGAGAAGTCGTTCCTGTTTGGCGACTGTTTCCGAAGTATTTCCAAGAAGAGTTACGTAGCCGGCGTTTCCCAATCTGTCCTCTATTGCGACGATGATCTCCGCGAAAAAGGGATTCGTAATATCTGTAACGATCAATCCGATGGCATGCGTCCGCTGGGTTCGAAGGCTTGCGGCTCCGCGATGATACACGTAGCCAAGCCGACGCATTGAATCGAGGACCCGTTCCCGGGTGGTTCCGGCAACGATCGGCACATTACGAATGACCAGCGAAACGGTAGCGCGGGAAACGCCGGCATCGGCAGCGATATCCATCAGGGTGACCCGCTCAGAAGGGGGTGCAGGCGAACGGTCGGGAAACCGCGGCTCTAACTCCGTAGAGGGCCCCTTCAGGTGATTCGACGCGAGAGATGGGCCCGCTGGCTGGGAACGGGGGAACATTGTTTGGGGGAAAGGCTGCGTAGCTTAGATCGATCTAAATCTGATTGCAATTCTTTTTTCCTCTTCCATCCCATTTGCCGCCCTTCCCCAATCACTTTTCTATCCCATTTGCCGCCCTTCCCCAATCAATATCCCCACCCACCAACTACTCCCGCAGCCAAACAATTTCCGCTTTCATAAAACTTCTGGCTGATTGCGCTGCTTTGCTTTTCAGTTGATCCATCGATGAATCAATCGCGACCTCTCAATGCAGGAATTGTCGGTTTAGGATGGCCCGGAGAACGGCACGCCGAAGCGATCGGCGCTTCTCCGCTCGGAAATGTCTATGCTGCCTGTGACCTCAATTCGGCGCGCCTGACTGCCTTTGCAGAGGCGTTCCGGCCCAAAAAGACCTTTACGAACTTTGACGAAATGCTGCTTGATCCTGATCTGGACGCGGTTGTCATCGGCCTTCCGAACTCCCTGCACTACCCGTTCTCGCTGAAGGCGCTACTAGCTGGAAAACACGTGCTTTGCGAAAAACCTCCTACGATGAACGCACAGCAAATGCGGACGCTTCATAGCGAAGCCATAAATCGGGGGCTCATCTACTATTTTGGGCGTCAGATGCGTTTCTCGCCGGCGATGAAAACCGCTAAGCGCATCATTTCGGAACGACGCCTTGGAGAAATTTATTTCGCCGAGACGATGTGGGTACGGTCACGCGGAACGCCTTCCGGCGTTGATGGCTGGTTTACAGACCGATCCAAAGCCGGAGGCGGTGCAATGATTGACCTTGGCGTCCACGCAATCGACGCAGCGTGGTATCTCATGGGAACTCCCCAACCACGCTCTGTTTCGGCCCAGACATACCAAAAATTCCCGCAGCTTGCCAGAAGCAACGTGTTCGATGTCGAAGATAACGCCTACGGGATGATCCGCTTTGAAAACGGTGCAACTTTGCTATTCAAGGTCTGCTGGGCGGCTAATCTGATGGAAGATATTCCGCCGAGTGCTAAATACGGTCGCTCTTTGCTATCGACTTGCGTCTATGGTCCTCGAGGATCGCTGAAAGTTACAGACGCGTTTAAACTTGATTCGACGGTGTGTCCTTCGTCGCTTGTTCTCTTCGAAGACAGAGAGGGAGTACCACAAAAAACCGACTTATCAGTGAATGAGTTGCGTAGCGACGATTTGCGCGTTTATGAATTCGCGGAACAGGACACGAATTTTCTGCGCAGCATTCGCGGCTACGAATCAGCGGTGAACAGTTCAAGCCAGGCGGTTGAGCTTATGAGAATGCTGGACGCCGTTTACCGCTCGAGCCAGACCGGGGCGGAAGTCCCATTGGGATAGTCCCGTGAGGGCCGAGATTGACGAAACACAGTTTGCTTAGCGCCAGAAATTGAAACTCCCCGATTTTACGGACACGCGAGCTCAGAGAAATGAGTGAAGGAAAAGAGAATACACCGAGTGTTGAGATAGTGTCATCTTCCCATTGTCTTCATTTATAGCCAACCGGAGTTTGTCTTATCAGGGAATATCTCCATGACCCTTCGGATCATTTCTTCATAGCTTTTGTCGCCGTAGTCTCTAAAGCGCCTCTCGTCGTAGCAGCCCAGCGGGTGCTCAATGA
>DATMQC010000050.1:0-5304 GCA_035567275.1 Chthoniobacterales bacterium
TGCTCCAAAAGAGACTTATTCATCTGACAGCGCGCCGTTGCCCCTTACCGTGCCATACTTTAAAAGAACGGTAACTGTTCGAGAGGCGTATTGGAAAGGCTCATAGATCTGGAGGAGAATGATCATCGGAAAAAGGAAAGAACATGTCATTCGAATGCGCGACGGGGAGGTAGTCCTGGCAGACACGGGAGATCAAGTGACGGACAGAATTCTGAACCTTCAGAAACCGCCGCACCAGGCGACGACTGCAAAACCAATGGCCAACTCGATCGGTGTCTCGCCGATTTTGACGGAGCTGGCCTACGTGGAGAACACCGACGTTTTCACGAGGCTCAAAACTTCGTCAGACGGCCTATCCCGGGCCGTGGCTGAAGCGCGTATGATTGAATATGGGCCCAACGCTGTTGCGATGGAGAAGCAGCGGGGCTGGTTATGGCGGCTCTTCAAGGCGGCGCGCAACCTCCTGGTCATTTTGCTCGCTATCCTGGCCACCGTCTCGTTCGCAACCGGCGATTTTAGCGGAGGTACCGTGATGACGCTGATGTTGATCCTCGGCGTGGCGTTGCGGTTTGTCCAGGAGTCGCGAGCGGATGCCGCCGCTGCAAAACTCAAAGCGATGATCAGCGTGACTGCGTCGGTTGTACGCGAGGGCCGGGAAGAAGAAATCCCACTCAAGCAATTGGTCCCCGGGGACATTGTGAAGTTGTGCGCCGGTGACATGGTCCCCGCGGATGTGCGATTGGTTGCGTCGAGGGACCTTTTCGTTGCCCAAGCGGCGCTGACCGGCGAGTCCTTGCCGGTGGAGAAACTCGACGCTCGAGAGTCGCGGGAAGGCATCTCCCCGTTGGAATTAACGAATGTCTGCTTCCTCGGGACAAGCATCGAGAGCGGGGGCGCGACAGCGGTGGTTGCCACGACAGGAGGTCAGACCTATTTCGGGCGAATGGCCAGCAGTATTATCGGGCCCGAGGTGAAGACGAGTTTCGACCAAGGCATGCAGCGGTTCACGGTGCTGATGATCCAGTTCATCCTGGTGATGGTGCCGCTCGTTTTCCTGATCAACGGTTTCACCAAACGTAACTGGGGAGAGGCGTTCTTTTTCTCGATCGCTGTCGCGGTCGGGTTAACGCCGGAGATGCTACCGATGATCGTCTCCGTCTGCCTGTCGAATGGCGCGCTCGCGATGTCGAAGAAAAAGGTAATCGTGAAGCGCCTCAACTCCATCCAGAATCTCGGCGCCATGGACGTCCTTTGCACCGACAAAACCGGCACGCTTACGCTCGACCGCGTAATCCTAGAACGCTTCTGCGACGTGATGCAGAAGGAGAACGCGGACGTGCTGCTCGACGCTTATCTCATCGCCCATTTTCAGACAGGCTTAAGAAATGTGCTCGACCGGGGCGTGCTGAAGTACCGCGAGATCCATGAAAAGTTTTCGATCGAAAACTACCAGAAAATTGACGAGATCCCGTTTGATTTTTCTCGCCGAATGATGTCGGTAGTCGTTGAAACGCCAGACAAAGATCATCGCCTGCTGACGAAGGGGGCGCCTGAGTCGGTTTTTCCTCGCTGTGGCTTCTTCGAATTGGAGGGCGAGATTCGCCCGATGGAGCCGATCCTCATCGGTGATTTAATGGAACAGTATCAGGAACTCAGCATGGACGGTTTTCGCGTTCTTGCCGTCGCTTACAAGCATCTCCAGACGCGCGCCTCCTATTCCAAGGACGATGAATCGGAATTGATTCTCAAGGGCTACATTGCGTTCCTTGATCCGCCGAAGGAAACAGCCGAAAAGGCGATTGCGGCGCTTGAGAAAATTGGGGTCACCGTCAAAGTGCTCACGGGTGACAACGATTTGGTGACGCGGAAGGTCTGTAAAGAAGTCGGCCTGGCAGTGGAGGAACTCATCCTGGGCAGCCAGGTTGAAACGATGACCGATGAAGAGCTCGCAGCGAGCGCAGAGCACGTCCACGTGTTTGCGCGCGTTTCACCCGCGCACAAGCAGCGAATCATCCGAGCCTTGCAGCAGAAAAAGCACGTTGTGGGATTTATGGGCGATGGGATTAATGACGCTCCCGCATTGCGTGTGGCGGATGTCGGTATTTCTGTGGATAGCGGCGTCGATATCGCGAAGGAATTGGCCACAGTGATCCTGTTGGAGAAGAGCCTGATGGTGCTCGAAGCAGGCGTGATCGAAGGCCGCAAGGTTTTCGTGAACATCCTCAAATACATTCGCATGGGAGCAAGTTCCAACTTTGGAAACATGTTCAGTGTGCTTGGTGCGAGCGCCTTTCTCCCGTTTGTGCCGATGGCGCCGTTGCAGGTGCTCACAAACAATCTCCTGTACGACTTTTCGCAGGTTCCTATTCCGACCGATAACGTCGGGCCAGAGGAGACTGCAAAACCACGCACCTGGGAAATCGGGGCTATTACGAGGTTTATCCTGTTTATCGGCCCGATCAGTTCAATTTTCGACTATACGACTTATTTTGTGATGCTGTACCTGTTTCACTGCTGGGATCCATCTCGTGCCCCGCTTTTCCAGACTGGCTGGTTCGTCGAATCGCTGATGACGCAAACGCTGATCATTCACGTAATCCGCACAAAGAAAATCCCTTTTATTGAGGGCCGTGCCAGTTGGGCGCTTACTGTCACCACAGTCTTGATCATGTGCATCGGCATGTGGCTGCCGTATTCGCCATTGGCCGCAACATTAGGCTTCGTCCATCTGCCAGGGCTGTATTGGCCAATCCTTTTCTTCACGCTGCTCTGTTACGTGGTCCTGACACAACTCGTCAAAATGTGGCTGATGCGCCGATCGTGGCTTTAAAAATCGCGGAAAGCTTCATTCTCCCCTCAAGTGCCAGCACTCCGTCGAAGAAGAACTCTTCGACGTAATTCCGGGCTTCGGTGCCCTCACCGGATATAGAACGCTTACGTACCACAACCCACCACTGCGAAGATGTCGCTGGGCTTTTGCGCGCGTATCTGTTAACCAAGGCGTCAGAGTTAACTCCGCAGACAAGTTTGGCAGGTATCCTCCGCAGCGGCTCGCTCACCGCCGCCACGCCAAACCCCGCCGCTACAAAGGCCAGCGCGCTGCACGCCGGTAAACTTTCCAGAGCCAATCGCCGTAATTCGGATACATGAGGTTCAGACTGATAAAAGGCTCCTCTTTCAGGAGCGACAGCCGCTCGGCGGCGTGCGTAAAGTTCGACTCCTCAGCGGCGGCAATCAAGTATTCAAGATGACGGAACTTCATGGAGGATATTATTCGGAGCCGAGGTGAATCATCTGCCGAACTTCGTCCACTTTCCGAGCGTCTTTTGAAGCCGCCCCCACAACTCATCTGCCTTGCCTTGCGAAACCTTCCCGAAGTGCTGTTTAAGCTTTCCCTTCAGCTCGTTCAACGAGCCTTTGATTTGAAGCTTGTTCATGGAAAATTAGACATTTGAGAAGCTGCGATTGTTCGATGCAGTTCTCCTCCCCACTGGGCTCGCCAGGCCATCGCCTCGATTAAAACCAAGCCAAATGGTTCAGGCCAGTCGATGGAAAACAACAGCGCGAGGGCGTTTCCGAGAAATTCGTCTTTCCGGTCTTCGCGGATTGCTCCGATGACCTCGATCAATCGATGGTGTAATAGAGGCTTTATATAGTCAGAGAAAAACTCGAAACTTCAATTCACAATCTGCTTACCCTAAAAGAGACGGCCGAGTACCTGCGGATTCCTCCCCCGACTGTCTACTATTTCGTATAACGCGGAAAGATTCCGGCCATTCAAATCGGCGGCCGCTGGCAGATCAAGAAATCCTCTCTGGACCGCGACATTCTGCGCCAAGACAAGCAAGGCCAACCAACGGTGTTAGTGGTCGACGACGATCCGGGCCTGCAGGATCTCTTTCGAACATTTTTGAAGGAAATCGGCTTCAGTCGAGTGGTGGTCGGTACGCTAAAGAGGCCATTAAAAGCCTCCGGAAGCAGAAATTTGCCCTCAGAGGTTGTCCACAACGCGATCGTGCAATCCGGGGTCAGCTCGGGGAAACGGAAATTTACGTACGTTAACGCTGTCGCGCCGCAAGTCTACGCGAGCGAGCATGAGAATCTACGAAAAGATCGCTTTGATCACCGACTTGGCCACTTCGGTGAGCTTCTGGTCAGTCTCAGCCTCCTCGCTGAGCGTCGTCTGAAGTAATCGGGCGCCCTCAGTGTCGCCCAGCATCTCTGCGTATGTGAGGGCGGAGCCGTAGCCGGCCATTTCATGGTGCTCGACCCGTTGCGCGGCCGCAATCAGCCCCGCATCGCGCACCCCTTGGCCTGACTCCCCTTCGAGCAGTTCCGCCCCGTCGGCCAGCACGCCCTCCATGCCTTTGTCCCGGGGGCCACGCGTCGATTGATTGTGGCGTTCCAAAAGTTTTTCCAGCCGGTTAGCCTGCTCTTTAGTTTGCTCGAGGTGCGCTTGGAAAGCGGCAGCCAGTTGCGCGTTCGCCGTAGCTTGGACCATCTTGGGCAGCGCCTTGAGGATTTGCTCCTCAGCGCTGTAGAGCGCTTTGAGTTCGTGAACGTAAAGGTCTTTGAGGGTTTGAAGTTTCACCTGGACATCGTTTGGAGATTGGGGTTGGCGTTCGTGGCGCTTTCCCGCCCTGACGTAGCGGCGGGCATTTAACTAACGTATTTTATTCTCCGTATCGTGGGGGTGACCCCTTTTTTGTCCTATCTGCGTCGCGAATACCAATAACCACCTCCGCCGCCAAACAGTACGACGAGGATAATGATGATAACTATTGTCTCGATGCTCATTTTTAATTCTTTCGCTCCTTCAGCCAGGACGCGGCTGCACCATTAACCTCGCTCGGTTTCAATCGGGTACACGCATACTTTTTTTAACGGGTTAACGTTGCTTTTGCGTATGACGAAGGCTGCTGAGAAGAACTGAGGTTAAATCGTGTCCGTTAGATTAAAATATTCCGAAGAAACTGCGTTTTTGCTTCTTCACGAACGGATAAAACTGTTGCGCTAGCCGGGCTCCCGAATGTGAGGCTTCTTCCACTGCTGATCTCGTCGCTTCGAAGCCTTCCTTGAGTGGGTTGGTAACCATCCCGCCATGCTGTTTCATCCATTTGTTCAGCTCCCGCATCCAATTGTCGATCAGACGTTGTCGTTTGACATTTTCTTGTACTCGCGCAACGAAGTAGCCTATCAGCAGGCTGACCACAATCGATCCAACCAATAGAGTCGCGAACAGTCCGGCCGGCTTTTCTTTTATCTTCTCTTCGGCCTCTTTTCCCAGCTGATTACCCGCCCCAT
>DATMQC010000051.1:0-3300 GCA_035567275.1 Chthoniobacterales bacterium
CGCCTCGAACGCAAAATCGCAGCCGGTGCGCGCTACGCAATGACTCAACCCGTGTTCGATCAGGGGCTAGTACAAAAGATGCATGAGCGCACCAGGCATCTGAGGATTCCGATTTTAACGGGCGTGTGGCCCCTGTTGAACAGCAGACAAACCGAGTTCCTTCACAACGAAGTTCCAGGAATTATCGTCCCGGACAATGTCCGGGAGCGAATGGCAAAAACTGAAGGACTTGAGGGGAGACGTGTCGGCGTTGCAATAGCAAAAGATGTTATTCGCGCCGCGCTCGACTATTTCCCAGGAATTTATTTAATAACTCCTTTTCTCGCATATGATACCACCGCCGAGCTCGCAAACTTCGTCCGAAACTTATAGGATCCCCTGGTCGTTGATCTTCCAGGCGGGCGGACTCATTTGCGGCTTGATCGCTCTCTTTATCGCGTCAACCAAATATCCAATCGTGAACTGGATTGGAGACGCCCGCGAATACGTGGAGAAGCTCGGTGTCTGGAGCGGGATTGTGTATCCGCTGGCTTACGCGCTGTGCAACTTGTTGTTGTTACCGGGGGGCATCCTGAGCATGGGCAGCGGCTTTTTCTTTGGGCTTTGGTGGGGGTTTTTTCTCATACTCGTCGGCAACCTGCTGGGAGCCGCGCTGGCGTTTGCCGTTGCGCGGAAGATTGGGCGGCAACGCATTGAAAAACTGTTGTGCAATAATCGGAAGTTGCAAATTCTGGACCAAAGCATCGCGCGCCACGGCTGGAAGATCGTCCTCCTATCCCAATTGAATCCGTTAGCTCCCTCGAGTCTTCTGAATTACCTGTATGGTTTAACGCGTGTTCGACTTAGTCGCTGCCTGCTCTGGGTAGCCTTGGGACAGACACCCGGTCTGTTTCTTTATGCATTTATTGGAACACTCGGCCAATTCGGGGTTGACATGTTACGTGGCATGCGCATACCCAGTCCACACGATTACGTGCTCTGGGGAAGCGGTTTTATCATTACGATTGTCACAACCTGGATGCTCGGCATGATCGCGCGCAAGATAATGGGAGAAGTGGAAACCGAGATACGCGACCAACCTTGACTCAAGCGCGTTCGCGAATACGTTTCCCGAGGTCGGAATAGTGAAAATCAATGTGTTCCCCGATAGGAGACTTTCAAGAGGCGGACTTTGCGATCTATCTCGACTATGGGGTTGATTGCTGTTTTGGGAACCAAGGAGACTTGGTGATTAACGAAAGAGGGATTGTTCTCAGGTCCCGCTGGCGTTTTCCCTTGGGTACGCAACTGGCGATCAGAATCTGCGCCCATGCGCTGAGCCCCGAAGATTGCCCGGTGTGCGAGGACGTAACCGGGATGGTCGTCAGTTGTGAGCGAGTGGACGATCGAGATCGCAGCTTCGAATCCATAATCCTGCTGCTGGACATTTCAGAACCAGCGCAGCACGAACTCTGTCGAGTTGCGAGTCAACTGGATTTAACCAGTCAAGCCAGTTAACCTGCAAATTTCACGAGCCAAAGCGCTCGGGAAAATTTCCAGGCTAGGCCGCGGCCTTGGAAGGTCCGATCGTGGAAAGCACCTTTGAGGCTCTGCTCTTGCGGCGATTCGCAAGATTTTGATGGACCACGCCGCGCTTTGCCGCCTTATCTAGATCCGATGCCAAGGCTTGCATCTCGGTCTCTGCCTTAGCCTTGTCGCTCGCAGCAACTGCGGCTAGAAACCTCTTCTGCCGGCGTTTAAGCCCGGTCAGAACGCTTTTATTCCGTAGCGTGCGTTGCTCCGTTTGTCGTGCTCGTTTAGCGGCAGATCGCGTATTTGCCATAGTGTCAGGTTCGGACAGAGTGCTGAAGCTATCACCTCATTCTTGAGTGTCAACCGGCAAAGCACCGCCATATTTGCCCGAAAAGGTCAGATTAACCTCGCCCGTCGTGCAACTGATCGGAACTGCGTGACGACGGGCGGTTCAACAGGGCATTAAAGACCCGCTTCGGCAAACTTCGGCCGTTTTCTTCCTGCTCAAGATCGCCGATCGCGCCTTTCTTTGCCTCCTCCCACACGGCTGGAAAGCCTGGCGAACTTGAGACCATGTAACGCTCGGCCCGCGCATAGATCTCGAGTTCTCGCTGCAAACGTTTGTCCGGGAACTGGTTCAGGCTGGCAACCTTAACGCGCAGGTTTTCGTTTTGCTGTTTCAGGTCCTGCAAATCCTGACGCAGCCGGCCGGTCGCATCGGCTTCAAGTTCCAATTTGTCCGCCAGATGACGCTTGAGTCGTTTGACCTCCCCTTTCGTCTCCCACAAGCGGATGATTCCGAAAACAATCACTATTAGACCCAGTCCGGCGCCGATACCAAGTCCCCAATAAAAATGGTCATTGAAGAATTCCATAACATTCGAGACCATGGAGGATAACCTCTTCCACCGTTCTAGCAAGGCTCACGGCATTGCAAGGCAAGGTTTGGCTCAGGGGAGTACCAGTGCCATCGTCAACCTAGTGTCCTGTCCCCGAAATAACATGTACTGTGAACGGTGAACATCGAACGGCGAACCGGGAACGGTGATCTGGTTCCGGAGCCAAAGTCTCAGCAATCGAGAGAGGACGAGGTCCAGGACGATTATTAATATTTCGCAGAGTGCCAGGGGGGAGAGTTGAACTCCCGACCAAGGGCTTATGAGTCCCCTGCTCTACCACTGAGCTACCCTGGCAAATCTCCGTGGCACAGAAAAGGAAGCAGCAAAACTAAGATACTTCGGCCCGGTTTCAAGTCGCATTCTGGTATAGCGTCTTGCATATAATCGTGAAGTTCGGCGCAGGGCAGGCGCTTGATTTTCAAGGCGCGCGTGGGTCGATGCAATTTTTAGAATGAAAATAGGAGTCTTACATTACAGTTCGTGGCCCGTAATTGGCGGCGTCGAGACTGTTATTCGCCAACATGCCCAGTTGTTTTCCCGGCGTGGCCACGAGGTTTCGATTTTCAGCGGTGAAGGCGCCGCGTTTTCGAAACAGGTTCCGTCCATCGTATTCCGAGAGTTGAACACCAGGGAGCCACTGGTGAAGGCGGCTCAGCAGGAGGCCTTTAGCGGGCATCCGGGACGGGCGTATTTTCAGCTGTTCGAAAGACTGCAAGATCTACTCAAACCACTCTTCACAAAGTTTGACCGGCTGATCGTTCACAACATGCTTACCATGCAATTTAACATGGCGGCGACACAAGCCTTGACGACATTCGCCGATCAGGGAAAAACAATGATAGCCTGGACCCATGATTTGGCGGCAAGCAATTCCGACTATCAAATCCCG
>DATMQC010000052.1:0-6123 GCA_035567275.1 Chthoniobacterales bacterium
CGAAGTTTGCACTGGCGATCGAAACATTTCTATCGTTCGTTAGCCACAGCAGTTCAGGGAACGTTGAATAAACCTCGACTTCTATGGCTACGACTGTCGAACCACGACCCGGAGCAAGGGGGGCGGAGATCCTTCTTGAAATCCTGCGATCGGAAGGCGCTCAATTCATCTTTGGGAATCCTGGCACAACAGAGCTTCCGCTGATCGATGCACTGGTAGTCAACCCGGATATTCGCTACATTTTAGGCCTTCAGGAAACGACTGCCGTGGGCATGGCCGATGGTTATGCTCAAGCATCGGGGAAACCCGCTTTTGTAAACCTTCATACATCCGGCGGCCTGGGTCACGGAATGGGGGCTATCATGAATGCCAGGATCGCCCGGACGCCAATGGTCATCACCGCCGGGCAACAAGATCTCCGCCACATTCTCGCCGATCCATTACTCGCAGCCGATCTCGTGGGAATGGCAAGTCCGGTGGCCAAATGGTGCTTCGAGCTCAATGCATTGGAGGATTTGCCCCTGATCCTTCGCCGCGCGTTTCACAGTTCCATGTCTCCGCCGCGCGGCCCGGTCTTCTTATCGCTACCTATGAATATCCTGGACGAGGTCGGCTCGCCGCACGTCCTTCCCCCCAGTCGCATCGAGTTATCGAATGTAGGGACCGGCATCCAGGAACTTGCCTCCGGACTTCAAAGGTTTGATCGTTGTCGGACCGTCATTGTAGCAGGCAACGATATAGCTGAGCCCGGCTTGGGCAAAGCGATCGCCCGAGTCGCCCAACTGATCGGCGCTCCCGTCTACGGCGCTTCCTGGCCGTCAGTCAATAACTACCCTTCGATTGATCCTTTCTGGCGAGGCTCGCTTCCAATCACCGCAAAGGGTATCTCGGAAATTCTGGGCAGTTATGACTGTATGCTCGGCCTGGGTGGAAAGAGCCTGGTCTCGATCGTTTATACGATGCGTGATCCGATCCCTGACTCCATCGAGTTTTATCACATCTCGGAGGACGCAAACGATTTGGGTTACAACGATGCTCCAAAGCTTGGAATTTTCGGCAACGTCCGGGCGACTATAGAAGCCTTGGCGGGCGTACTGGAGCCGAGAATCTCGCCCGCCGTAGTCAGACAAAACATCGAAGACGCGCAACGGCAAAAGGATATTCTCTGGCGTGAACTGATGGAACAAGCCGACGCAGCAATCGGTGACGATGAGAGAATCGAACCAATCGTTGCCGCCAGGGAAGCTTTGCGCCCACTCCCCGATGGATTTCTCCTTGTAGATGAAGCGCCGTGCGCAAACCTTTATACGCAGCGCATGCACCGATCCACGGGCGGGCGCCAATACTTCCACAATAGAGGAGGAGCATTGGGATGGGGAATGCCTGCGGCAGTCGGCGTTTCATTAGCGCGTGACCATGCGCCGGTGCTTTGTATCGTTGGCGACGGCTCGGCGATGTACGCTCCTCAAGCGCTCTGGAGCGCCGTTCACGAAAAGGTGCCTGTGGTTTTTGTCGTATTGAATAACCTCGAATATGGGATTCTCAAAACCTTCATGCTGAGCCAGGCGCAATACAACGCGAAAGAGCACGGCTTCCTCGGGATGGATATCCGCGAACCCGCAGTTGACTTCCAGTCACTGGCAAGATCGATGGGAGTCGAGCCAACTTTCGTAGGCTCCCACCTGAGAATCAGCGAGGCCGTTGAAGCGGCGCTCAAAACCGGAAAGCAGCATCTAATCGAAATCCCCGTCACCAGGACCGGGAAAAGATGAGCGCCCCCTACGAGGCCGCAGACAGGCCGACTATGTACTTCATCGGCGTTACGACGGGTGAGTCTTCTATCAACAAAGTCTTTCCGCTCTGGACCGATTACCTGCAGCTTGGAAATTGCCAGCTCAAAGGGATTGATTTCAAGCCACACGATGAACCACGACTCTACCAGGAAGCTGTCAATTTCATAAAGTGCGATCCGCTCTCGCTCGGAGCCCTTGTTACAACTCACAAGATCGACTTGTACAAGGCCTGCCGGCAGATCTTTGATTCGATTGATCCTCTTGCGGACTCGATGGAAGAAGTCAGCAGCATCTTTAAACGAAGGGGTAAACTGTATGCCCGAGTCGTTGATCCTGTAAGCAGCGGACTCGCCCTGGAAGCGTTTCTGCCTCCGGATCATTGGAGAAAGACAGGCGCCGAAGTCTTAATTTTGGGGGCCGGTGGATCGGCTCGCGCCTTCACCTGGCACCTTGTCCAGCGACACCACGGTGCGAACCGGCCATCCGCTATTCACGTGGCAGACGTTAGCAAGCCGCGCCTTGACCACCTGGAAAAACTTCATGCGTCATGGAAGACGAAAACAGCTTTGAAATGTCACGTCGTGCACGAAGTGGCCTCAGCAGACGCAATCCTCGGATCCCTGAAACCGGGCTCGTTGATCGTAAATGCAACCGGACTGGGAAAGGATGCGCCAGGCTCTCCGGTGAGTGGCCGCGCGGAGTTTCCAATGAAGGCGTTTGCCTGGGAGTTCAATTATCGCGGGGATTTGCTGTTTCTAAAGCAGGCAAAAGCGCAGAAAGCGGAAAGAGGTCTCACCCTTGAGGATGGTTGGATCTACTTTGTGCATGGGTGGACGCGCGCCATCGCTGATATATTCAACCGCGAAATCCCAAGCCATGGACCCGGATTCGATGAGCTCGCACGCATCGCGGCAAGCGTTCGCTGAATGGCGTGCACTTTAGAGCGGCTTAGGTGCCGGATTTCAATTCGTTCCGATACTTTTGTATTTCGCTTTTGTACTCTTGTTCGCCCTTGTTATAAGCGTCATCCGATATTTCGTGGTTCTCGTACTCCTGCTCTAGTCGCGCCCTTTTGCGCTCCGCTTCCATGCGCTTTTTCTCCAGAGTTTGGCGCGCCTTCGTAACCGATTTGTCCGGACTTTTTGCTTCAGCCTCCGGCTTGTGCTCGTGCTTTGGTCCTGCCGAAGCCGATGTAACTGCGGGAGTTGACGAGCGGGCAGGAGTTGCGGCCGGTTCCTGCGCAGAGGTTTTTGGATCACTTGGCGGATGACTGGAGGCAACCGGCGCCGAGGGAGCTGGATTCGGGTTCGCGAGAGGCATCACTGCGCCATTTTCCTTACTCTCCGGCGCTGCCGGCGAAGCGTCTGCGGCCGGAGGCGGCGGCGCAACTCCGACTTCCTGTGGCACGCTTGCCTTCTGCTTGAATGTTCCGAAAACTGTTAAGCCTATTGCCGTGAGGGCGAAGAGAGCGCCAAGCGCGAGAATTCCAATAACCACCAAGTTCGGCGATTTCCGGCGGCGACGACCGTCAGAGAGTTGGGTTTTCGATCCCATCCGCAGCGGCAAACGATAGAGTTTGTTCATGGAGGTTTACTCCAAGAGTATACAACATATTGTGGAGTTCAACACTGTTTCTCACAATATGTGTGCTTTTTTTTTCGACAGGATCGGACCCACGGGCCTCTGGGCATCGAAACAAAGCTCCTGAACTCCCGTTATTTTTGTGAAATAGTGTCCTGAACCAGACGCGCGATTCGTCTTACACTGGAAACAACAACGCCACAAAACCTATGAGCATAGAATTTACTCCGTCAGAATATCTGCTGCTATTTCGGAATGCCGGCGACTGGCACCACGGCCTGTCACCGCAGGAACTGCAAGAGGTCACAGATCAATGGATGACCTGGTACAATCGATTGTCCGAACAGGGCAAAGTCACGGCGGGACACCCGCTCATGCACGAGGGCAAGATCGTATCCGGAAAGAATGGACAATTCGTTGCGGACGGACCATTTGCAGAATCCAAGGAGACAATTGGGGGCTACTTCCTGCTGAGCGTCGAATCGGCTGACGAGGCAATAGCGATTGCCCGGGAGTGTCCGGGGCTCGCGTATGGCATGAGGGTCGAAGTACGGCCCGTCGCAGCAAAGTGCGCTCTAAGGGAAACGGCCGAAGCGGAACTCGCTCAGTCGCACGCTTAGAAAACAACCGACGTTTGCAACCTGGAAAATGGTCGTCGCCGGCACTCAGGAAAGAGATGCTCCGCCTGGGGAAATTCCACAGGTAGTGGAACATCTTTTTCGGCATGAATGGGGAAAGATGGTTTCCAGGTTGACAAGCATTTTTGGGATTGATCGTCTCAGCCTGGCGGAGGATCTGGTCCAGGAAGCGCTTGCCAGGGCGCTGCAGACTTGGCCGTACTACGGAGTTCCGAAGAATCCGGCCGCCTGGATCATGCAGGTCTCGAAGAATCTCGCGATCGACTACGTTCGACGCGAGAAGGTTTTTCGGGACAAGGAAGCTGAAATCATCAGTTTGCTGGAACAGCACAACACTGTTTCCAACCGATCTCCTTCCTTCGCTGAGGAGATCAAGGATGACAGCTTGCGAATGATGTTTGTCTGTTGTCATCCGATCGTTCCTCGTGAAGCGCAAGTTGCGCTCGCTCTTAAGATTCTCTGCGGCTTCAGTCCAGCCGAGATAGGCAAGGCTCTATTGGCCAGCGAGGCGGCGGTGGCTAAAAAGCTGACACGCGCAAAAGAGAAAATTCGGTCGGCTGGAATACCGTTCGCAGTCCCCACTGGGAAAGAACTTTCTGAGCGGCTGGCCGGTGTGCTGCAAACCCTCTACCTTCTTTTCAATGAGGGATACAAAGCTTCGAGTGGACCGCGCCTGGTCCGGGAAGAACTATGCCACGAGGCGATCAGGCTGACTTCTTTCCTGGCCGAAAATCCAGTGGGCAACTGCCCAAAAGTGCATGCCCTGTTAGCGCTGATGCTCTTCAATGCGGCCCGTTTGCCTACCCGGATAGACAGCAATGGGAACATTCTCCTCCTCAAAGAGCAGGACCGGTCCCGCTGGAACCGACCCCTGATTTCCCGCGGGATGTTTCATTTTTCGCAATCGGCTGCCGGCGATGAAATCTCCGAATACCATATCCAGGCCGGGATTGCCGCCTGCCATTGTGCTGCTCCCGACTACGATTCCACCGATTGGTTAAACATTTTGTCACTCTACGACGGGTTGATCGAGATCGACGATTCACCGGTGGTGGCCCTCAATCGCGCGGTCGCAATAGCAAACGTCCACGGCGTTGAAGCAGGCATCGAAGCCGTGGCGGCGATTCCTGGTCGAGCAAAGCTCGATGCTTACTATTTGTTATACGCCGTGCTGGGAGAATTCGAGGCTCAGTTAAACCACCGCGACGCTGCGGCCGGCTACTTTCGACGCGCCCTCGAACTGGCGGACACCAGGTCCGAGCGGCAGTTCCTGGCTAAAAAATTAAAAGAGTCTCAGCAGGGCGAAAAAGAGAAGAAGCAGAAGAAGCGACGCGCGACCGAGGCCATCGGGTGACGCACTCAAAAGGATTGCTACTCCAGAAAATGGATGATCACGTCGTTCAGACTCGGGAAAAACGCCATGATCACGGCCATGACGACCATCGCCCATCCGGCATACCGAATGGCTTGAGTCTGATTCAAACGCTTTAACAAAAGTCCGACAGCCATTCCGCAGCCTAGGACCGCCCACGCCGCAATTAAACAGCCGATCGCAAACACAAAAAACCAGCCGTTGCGCGGGCCTTCACCAACCAAGGCAACACCGTGAAACAGCGCGAAGAAAGCGACCGAAGCCAAACCCACAAATAGCGGAAGGCGTTTGCGGTAAGCAAGCAAACCGCCAAGCACGATGATCGAGGCGAAAATCGCGTGGTCGGCAAACGGAACGGCGAGTCCGGAAACGTTCATGACTCCGCCCAGGAGCAGCAGCAAACTGAACGCTGCCGGAACAGCCCAAAGAGCGTAACCACCGATTTGAGTGGCTATCAAGCCAACGGCAAGCGTCACCATCATGTGATCGAGGCCGTGTATGGGCATGCTCAGGCCCTGGATGAAGGGTTTGCCCTTCATCCACTCTGCGTGATGAGCCAAGAGGACGCCTGGCGTGAAAAAAGTGACCAGAAAACTCCACAGAAACAGTCGTCGATTCGATCGCAATAAAGGATTCATGGTGGGTCGAGCGGTTGCACTCGCCCGTTATACCGTTCACAACTCTCTTTAAGCAATCGATTAGCTGACCTTCTCGCAATTTTTTTGAAACTCGTCCTCGT
>DATMQC010000053.1:0-2870 GCA_035567275.1 Chthoniobacterales bacterium
TTCGTCCGCCAGGAGCCTCCGGGCCAGAAACCGGTTCAGGGCTTGGCTCGTCTCGCGGCAGCAACGAATTCGAATGCCGGTAACTCGATGGCGGAGGTCTACCCCGTTCCCCTTGAAAAAGCTTTCCTCAAGGTCTTGCTCCGAACATTGAAGGGCCGCAAGTCGGACCCGCAACGCCCTCGCTTTCTTGTCCGAAACCGGAAAAGCAGGCACACTCCCGTTTATACAGAGAGTCGCCTCCGAATTCAAATCATTGACCCGCGACTCCGGAGCGAGTACCCCCGACTCATACGAGGTCCTTAGCGGCGCTTCGTTCGCGCCTTGAAAAACAGCCAACTGGCCTGCGGCGAAACCCAAGGGATTTAGGAGACGGTGCACTAGCAGACCCAAAAGTGCGAGAACTGCGATTTGTCACTTTTTTGTTGGTGAGACATCAATCTTGGCAATGATATTGCCTTTTGTCTTCGTGGTAATAGCAGGTTAAACTACCCTCATACCGGCCATGGAATCATCTGAACTCCTAACGACAAATCGTAAAGCCCTGACCATCAACCTCGATCAGGCAAAATACGGCACGTTCGCTGAGATTGGTGCTGGGCAGGAAGTTGCTCGCCACTTTTTCCAAGCTGGCGGGGCAGCGGGTACCGTCGCCAAGTCGATCTCTGCCTACGACATGAAATTCAGCGACGAGATATACGGTAAAGCGGCGCGTTATGTTTCCCGGGAACGATTAGGACTCATGTTGGATCACGAGTACGATCTTTTGATTGAACGCCTTCACGACGTTCGCGGAGAACGCACGCAATTCTTTGTTTTCTCTGACACTGTGGCTGCGAAAAGCTTCAAGGGAACGAATGAAGCGCATGGCTGGATGGGTGTCAGGTTCCAGGCGGAGCCGAATACACCTGCCAGCGACGTGGTCCTTCATGTCAGAATGCTGGACAAGGAAAATGTTCTGCAACAGCAGGCCTTGGGGATCATCGGAGTTAACCTCACTTACGGATCGTTTTATTACATCAACGATCAGGACCAGTTTATACGCTCTCTGGCCGATAACCTGGGTATCGACCGCATTGAGGTCGACATGATCAATTTCTCGGGACCGCTCTTCGCCAACGTCGACAATCGGCTGATGAGTCTGAAGTTGGTCGAGTATGGACTGACGAACGCGGTCATGTTCAGCCCGAAAGGTGAAGTCTTGCAACCCTCCGAGGTCCTGTACAAGAAGGCGATTGTCGTGGAACGAGGAAGCTTCCGGCCAGTCACGCTCGTCAATGAAGATATGTTGCGCTGCGCGTTGGCCCAGTTCCTTCAGGAGCCCGCTCTTAAGGGCGTAGATGTGGTCGTCCTGATGGAGATAACCATGGCCAACCTGCTCGCGTCCGGAAACATCGACCACAAAGATTTTCTCGACCGGGTAGATACCCTGGCCGCCATCGGAAATAATGTCCTTATTTCCAATTACCTGGAATTCTACCGGCTTACCTCTTACTTCCGCCGGTACACAAAACAAATGGTAGGCGTCGCAATGGGGATCAATAATCTCCTGGAAGTGTTCAACGAGAAGTATTACGAGAATCTCGACGGTGGGATTCTCGAATCGTTCGGGCGGTTGTTCAAGAATCTGATCAAATTGTACATCTATCCGATGCGGAAGAGTGCTTACGACCGCTACTGTTCGGCCAACCCCACGGTGTGTCCGGTTCCCGCTTTTGGAACATCGCTTCATCCGTTAGCAACGGATGTCTGGATCAATGCGATTAACCTCCAGGTCCAAATGAACCTGCGGAATCTTTACGCGCATTTGCTTGAGAACCACTATCTCGCGCCGATCGTCGGATATGATTCTTCGATCATGGAAATCTTTTCACGAGATGTCCTGAACAGTATCAAGAACGGAACACCAGGCTGGGAAAAAATGCTGCCCGATAAAGCCGCCGCGACTATTAAGGAGCGCCGTTTGTTTGGCTATAAGCAACCGGAGGTCGCCAAGCTCGAGCCCGTAGCATAACATACGGCGGGAGTTTCCTGGTCGTTCAACTCGCGAATGGCGCGCGAGAGGAGTGCATTATTGCACCGTGACAGGATTTCAGGACACAGCATTGATGAACCCCCTGGAACAGCGGATCGGATACAAATTCCGAAATTCGCTGCTTTTGGCTGAAGCATTGACGCATCCAAGCCTCGGACACGAAACGCAACGGCATCACTTTGATAATCAGCGTCTGGAGTTTCTCGGCGACGCAGTGCTGCAGGTGATTTTCACCGAACATCTTTTCCGCCTGTTTCCGCAATTCAGCGAAGGACAACTTACCAAGTTGCGGTCGCGGCTCGTTTCACGTGAGGGATTGAAGGTCCACGCAATCAATATCGGTCTTGGTACCTATCTGATGATGGGACGCGGCGAAGAAGCGAGCGGAGGACGCCAGCGGGCATCCATTCTGGCTGATGCGTATGAGGCTCTCGTGGGAGCGATGTATCTGGACAGTAATATCGAGATCGTCCGCCGTTTTGTGCTGGAGGAAGCGCAGCAGGATATTCAGCGTCTTACCCAACAGCCTCTTGAGGTCAATCCGAAAGGGCAGCTTCAGGAGATTCTTCAAGCCATTTCGCCCAAAAGCCCGAGCTATGAAATCATCTCTCAGACCGGTCCTGAACATCAAAAGCTGTTCGTTGCAAAAGTGATCTGGGATGGTCTCGAATTGGGCTCCGGTTCGGGTTCAAGCAAGAAGCAGGCGGAGACGGCTGCGGCGCTCTCCGCTCTCAAGGCTGAAAAATGGGGAACGGATACGGAGGAAACCGAAACCAAACCGGTCCTTCCGAAGGTTCAAGCCGAAGTCGAAGCCGAACCTCCGCCATCCAAACCCGTA
>DATMQC010000054.1:0-6945 GCA_035567275.1 Chthoniobacterales bacterium
CAGAATGTCAGAAAGCAATTGACGCAGCTTGCGCCAAGCTGGGGATCAAAAGGGCTGTTCATCACGACCTGCGGCATCTTTTCGCAACGGCCTGTATTGAGAGCGGAATCGACATTCCGACCGTTGCAAAATGGCTCGGCCTACCACGACGCCGGCTCGCGCACCGCGTTGACGACATCACGGATTGCGTCAATTACCAGCTTGGGTTGCTGAATCTGGATATAGTGTGAGCTCTTGGTCGCGATAATGTGTTTGCTGCCGGACACAAGCGTCGCCTGCGCGTCCTGTGCCGCATGCCACGCTTTGTCCAGCGCGGCGGGAAAATCGGCTGGGAGCGGCTGCCAGGGGCTTAGATCAAATGGTTGACCTTGCGTCAGCACCACCAGAGGAATCTGGCGAAGCGGCCTTGCCGTTTTTGCCTTTTCCATCTGATCGAAGCTGGTAGCCACGTCGAGCGTCTCAATCTCTTTGTATTTTTCGAGTCCCGGCGGAGGTTGCTTAAAGCCAAAATTCACGTACAACTTCCACTGCTCGGGCGTTAGTTCTGACCTAACATTTTCGGAGAGAGCGTCTACCAGCACCATCCCGACGACTTCGTCCGGGTACGTACTGGCGTACAACCGGGCAAAGATGCCGCCAAAGGAGTGAGCAACGAAGACATAGGGTCCAGGAATATGAGCTTTTTGAAGCAGTAGATGAAGGTCCGCAACCAGATCTTGCGCCGTGCGCGGCATCTCGACCGGATCACTCCTGCCTAAATGATCGGCATCGAGCAATGTACCGGGACGATCATAGGCGCAGACATGGGTGAATTTGGCAACCTCTGGGAAGACGGTTACACTGCCAGGCTCGATCTCGGCACTCCAAATGTCAGCGTCAGTGCGATAGCCCGACTCGAAAAGCACAATCGGGCTGCCCGTACCTCTGCATTCAAGATAGATCTTGCGTCCATTGCCAATATCGACGGGACCGGCAAACTGGCAGGTTGCAGCGCCGGGCAGAGTGGCCTTTGAGGTGCCTTCTACCGGAGATAAGCGCTCGAAAATACCTCCGCCGCGTACATTTAGATTTTCAACAGTCACTGTCGCCGCTTTCCCATCCGCTCCGATGGCAAAGATTACGCCAGCCGCGAGCGTTGCGTTTTCGCCTTCCGACTTATACGTGAATGTGTCGCGGTCATAGTGCTTCAAAGGGAAACTCAACTTGTGGGGGCCCTCGACAATCGCGAGTCTATCGCCCTCTTCGATAATCTGAATGTCTCCAAAGAAGGCGTTCGTGTAGGTCCCGACGTAAGCGCTGGTTGCCAGCGCGGGTGTGGGTGATGCGGGTGGTTTGGAGTAGTCCGTTCCGGGGGATACACCGAGCGCCGCGAAACCTGAAAACACCTTTTTGAAAAGTGCGAGCCAGTCCCGCGTGGCTTTCCCGTATAACGCAACATCAGTAAAGGTGAACGCGAGACCTTCCGCGAGGCCGACCGGATAAGCGTTGGTGAGGACGACTACGCCCAAATGTTCCGACGGGATCAGTTGCACGGTTGTCGCCGCCCCTAGCGCGAATGCGCCGGAATGACTAAGGCGCAAGCGCCCTTCCTCGTCATATTTGATGTCCCACCCTAATCCATAAAACTCTGGCAGCCCGTTCAGCGGACTAAATCCCTTCAGCATTTGCGGCGAACGTGCTGTCGCCAACACTTTTCCATCGACGATCTGTTTACCGTCAAATTGGCCATCGGCAAGCTCCAATCGCATCCACTTGGCGAGATCGTTGACCGACGAGCTGACACCGCCAGCAGGAGATTCCGTATCCGGATCGCGTTTGTATTTCTGCGTCCACTTTCCGTTCTCCTGGACATGCCCGAGTGCCTTGTTCGTGCGAGCAACAAAATCGGCGTAGCGCGAACTGGTGGAATTCATGCCGAGTGGTCGGTATAGCTTTTGCTCTGACGCGTCTTCCCAGGCGATATGATACGCTTTGGTTGCGGCAACAGCGGCTTCCGTAATGCCGAAATTGGTATACGCGTAGTGCGAACGGAAACTGGTATCAGGCTTTTGGTAGCGCAAGCGACGTAAAATTTCCTCTCGGGTGAACCCCAGGTCTTCGAGCAAATCGCCTGCGTGATCGGGCAGCCCGCTGCGATGCGCGTAGAAATCACGAATCGTAACTTCGCGTGTTACCCAGGGATCGTACATCGCAAAATCGGGATCGAGATCGCTGATTCTCGAGTCCCAGGAGATTTTGCCTTCGCCGATGAGCTCCGCCACAACGGTCGAGCCGATTGGTTTGGATAATGATGCCAGTTGGAACACGGTGTCTGCGTTCACCGGTTCTCGGGTATTAACATCCCGCACACCAAAGCCAGCCGCGTACACGACTTGATTCTGAAACACCACAGCGATCGCGAGGCCTGGGACCGCAGCTTGTGCAATCTCCTTTTCAGCCAGTCTTTGCATTTCCTGGATCGCTTCGTTCACTTGCTCGGTCGTTATCCGCGTTTCTCCGCCTCGCGCGTCCACTGACCAAAGCGCCGGCAACAACATGAACGCAAGCAAGCTCACAACCGTGCGCGATCCGACTAACTTGTTCATACTGACTCCTTAACGAGAGGTTCGCGCTGTACGCGCCATTTGCGCGGGTTCCTCATGATCCACGCGGCCACACACTTGGTGATAGTCTGTGGTGGTTTCCTAGAATGACCAAGACCACGGAGGCGCGAATCGCACGCCTCCTCAATTCGATCCTCGGTCCATGTCAATCCACTCTGGATCCCGCCGGGGCAATTCGCCGTCGCAATGGATCGGTACTCGTCTGCGGGACCTAACGACATTGGCGTGTCGCAACTAACAATATAATCATCTTCAAGATGGTTGCGCTCCGTTGATCTCCCCGTTCTGGATCGTGACATCGGAAAAACCAACCACACTAATACCAGCCGCCGAATTTGGAACCGCGGTCGACTTAATAGAAAAGCCACCTAGATCGATCGTGACGAAACTGAAGCTAACCGTAATTGCGTCGGATGAACTCGACAGAGTAAGGCTGCCCTGAAGGACGTATGTTCCAGGGCGCGCTATGTTGAACGGGATCGAAGTGATGGGGGTCGCGCATTGCCCGTAACCAGCGGCAGTGAGCAGACCAAACCCTGCGAGTACAAGAGAATAGATCTTTTTCATCGATCGCACTGGCCATTACGCCTACCAAAACGAATGCTTGTCAATGACAATCGGCGTAGGTAAAAGCTTCCGCTTTTACCTAGACCCTCGCTTCGAGACGTTATCCACGGGAGTCCCGCCCACAATCCCGCCAGGGCAATTTGTCGTGGTAATCCACCGGTACTTGTCTGCCCCAGTCAACGTCATCGCAGTCTCGCAACTAACGATATAATCGTTTTCAAAAAGACTTGCGTCCTTCGATAATTTGCCAACCGGATGGAGTAACCTGCCAGTCCCCTCAACGGTGCCTGGTCCGCAAGCGTCAACACGCCGCTTTAGGTATCGACGAGCTAATTCTGCAGTGATATTTTTGCGGTCAGACCCAGAGACGGTCGCAACAAATGTCACCGAATCAGGAACAGAGTACGCCCAAACGGGTCTGGTACGCAAGCTACGGCTCGAATCTGCAGCGTAAGCGTCTCATGTGCTATATTGGTGGTACTCCCGAGGGGAGTGCTAAAGGAAATGCGCGATAGTGATACCAAAATATCTGTTAGCTACTATATATCAATGCAGACGGGCTCAGTTAGCTGCAACGATTGCAAGTCTTAGCCTGATCGGCCAGCTCTCCTTAGGTGACGCAGCTGAAACCATACCGCAACCTGTTTCGGGACCCAATGGCGGACAACCTGCCGCCGGCTCGCACGACCTGTTTGCTCCCGCCGTCGCCCGCAACCTCGATCGCGCGATTGGGGGGATCGTAAGGCAAAACAACTTGCCGAGTGTCGCAGTCGGCGTATTCGTTCCCGGGAAGGGGCGATACACGTTCGTTCAGGGATTCGCCAATTTGGAGACGCGTGCAGCCCGCACCCTTGATCAACCTTTTCGCATCGCGAGCGTCACGAAAGCGTTCGCGGCGACGGCCGTGCTGATCCTGGTCGATCGAGGGTTATTGCGAAAGACTGACCACATTGCCAAGTGGTACCCGGATTTTCCGAACGCCGACCGAATTACGGTCGACGATCTGCTACGAATGCGAAGCGGTATTCCGGCGCCGAATGACAATGAGGTGTTGGCGCGAACCTACGATGCGCCGCTCGCGCCGGCTCCATCGCTGGCCGACGAACTCATTTCCCTCGCACAGCTTAAGTCTGAATTCAAACCTCCTAATACGGAAGGGGTTTACACGGACTTCAATTACGACATTTTGGCTGTCATCGTGCAGCGGGTCACCGGCAAGGAGATCGGTGAACTTATTACCGAGGACGTGATCGTGCCGCTCCAGCTGCGCAATACCTCATACCCGACCGGCACCGGAATTCCTGGTGCGCTTCGCGGCTATGGCTGGAATCCGTCCACGAAGCGGTTCGAAGACAAGACGCTATTCAACCCGCCTCTGGCGGGAGCGGCGGGGGCCGTCATCTCGAACATTTCCGATCTGTTTGTGTTCTCCCGGGCGCTGTGTCGAGGCGATTTGCTGAAGCCTCAAACCCATCTTGAGCAAATGGAGGGGCAACCTATCGTCGGAACCGGTACCGACTATGGAGAAGGGGTAGCGGTCGGGCACGGGGTTTGTGGACACTCAGGCACGATCAATGGCTTCAGCACCGACATGTACTATTTCGAGAAGCTTGATGCGTCCCTGGTTATTAGTGTGAATCGGCTCGACCGCGACAACGAGAAGCAATCGGCCTCGATCTTCGATGTAGTTGGCAAGACGATCCTCTCTGCGCTGGGTCCACGATAGTCGGATGCGGCAGGAACACGTTCATTGCTCCTTTGCAACACTCATGCAGGATACCTGAGCAGGCACCCTACTCTGGCGAACCCTGTACGAGCGCTGAACAGGTTGTCCTCCAGCCCAGGGCCACTCAAAGAACTAGATTACGGGTCCCCTCGTTCTAGCGGAAAGAGCGCGGCCCGTAATTGCTCGGACACATTGCCTTCGCTATCACACGCCCTGCTGCGGCACCGAATCAGCGGGTCACCAGGTTGGCAATCAAGTCGTTGACCGCAGCGGTGAGCCCAAATAACATCACGAAATCCGCGCGATTTACGGCGACAAACACGCCCACGTCTCTACCCGGCGCGAAAGCGATGTAGGTCATAAATCCGGCCAGTGAGCCGCTCTTTTGCATGATCATCGGCAAATGTCCCTGAGCGGCCACGGTGATCCAGCCGAGCCCGATCCCGGCCATGGGGCCTCCCTCATCGAACCCGATCGCAGCCGTCATGGCTTGGCGCTGCAGATAGACCGCATGAGCGAGGGCCAGAACGGGCCAAGTTGCCGGATCGGACGTCGCCAAGTTGTGCCGAAGCCATTTCGCCATGTCCTCAGCCGTGGAGTAGAGACCCCCGCCGCCAGCGATCGCCTCGGTGTCGAGGCATGGCGCTGCTCCCCCAAGACCGCTGCCCGTCATCAGGCGTTCGCACTGCTCTTTGTTTGGGTTGAAGCCCGTATCGGTCATGCCAAGCGGTCCCGTAATCCGCTCTTTTAGCAACTCGGAATAGGATTTTCCGCCAGCGGCAACCAGAGCATCCGCGAGCAAATCGAAGCCGACGTTTGAGTAGGCCGCGACCGTTCCCGGCGCCCAGGCCAGCGAGTACTTCGAGAGCCAGGACCAGCGGTCGGCCCGAGTAGGCCAGGTGAGCAGGGGCGCGGCGTTCGGCATTTCGCGCGGTAAGCCGGCCGAATGGGTCGCCAGGTCAAGAAGAGTTATCTCACGGTCCCCAAACTTTGGAACCGAAGCGCCAGCGCCGTGCATCCGCAGTGGATCCGTCAGGCGTACCTTTCCTTCCGTAGCTAAGCTGGCGAGCATTTCTCCCGTGAATACCTTCGTGATTGAACCCAGTCGCAGAAGCGATTTCCCGTCAGGTTTATGGCCATTACCCTTGGTGGTTTCCCCGTAGCCCTCGATCACCGTATCCTGCCCCCGAACTACCACGAGCACCATCCCCGGTGCGCCGGAGTCGATAAACATCGCGTCGCCATTTAGTCCGATGGCTTCCCGCAGAAGGGGACTGTGACCTCGCACCGGAGCAGCGACTCCGAACATTGCCGCAAGTATTGACAGAATGAGCGGCCAGAATGGTTTCATAACTTGCTTCCTTGTCGATTTTGGTGCTGCGCACTTTGGCGCCTCGGCCGGGAAAAAGGGAGTGCGGCGAGAATGTTTAGTCAGGCTTCTCCGATTGTCACGCCTAATATCGTCTAGCCCATCCTTTCTTTGCTTCCTCTCGAAGTGGATGGACGTCGAAAAGGGGTCAGTCAACCATTCTTGACAAATTTTGCAGTAGAGGATGACTTGAAAGGATGGCGCGACGAGGCAGAATCCAGTTTCAGGGCGCGGTGTACCAGGTCATGGCGAGAGGTGACCGGCGAGAGAGCATAATCGGAGGCGACAAGGAACGGAGGATGTTCATCGAGACGGTTGGCGAAGCTTGCGGAGTTACCCGACCGATCCCGAGCAACCGGTTTACACGGGCCCACAGGAATATCGGCCCGAGTCATATCCAGATCCGCAGTCAATGCGGCGGAATCTCGGCGGCTGTTAAGACAATGATTACGGCAGGTGGGACAAAATAACAGGTGGCTGCAGAAGCCGTGATCTATTCCTTTGAACTACTGTGCGAGGCAACGTGCGACCGAGCCGCTCAATCGTAGAACAACAATATCCTGAAGATTTGCCAATTGATCTTCAGGAGGAAGTGCATATCCGGGCCGACCGCAGTTCCATCACGTATCGGCAGAAACTCGCCGCTTTGGGACTAGGCAGAACTTTCACGGCATAGACAT
>DATMQC010000055.1:0-2996 GCA_035567275.1 Chthoniobacterales bacterium
CGAGCGAAAGCATTGCTCAGGTTCGCCAAGCCGGCTCGGATCGATTTGACTTCGGTGCCGCGGAGTTCGATTCCCGCCTCTATCCTGTCGACAATCTGGTAGTTGTGGAACGCTCTGCGATTTGAAGCGATCTCCGCGGACATGGCGATCGGGAGCGTTGGAGGCAGTCGCTAGGCTGCGTCGTTGGATTCGGACAGGAATTCGAACGTAAGTTTGCCGTCGATAATTTCCTTCAGAGCGATATCGGCGTTCGACATACGCGGTCCCACTTCTATGAGGGGGCGATGCCCGGTGGTCAGTTGTCGCACTCGTTTTGAAACAAGATTCACGAGCAATGCCGTATTGGGAATGAGTTTGGAAGCTTCCTCAAGAAGTTGGCTGGACATAGTTTACCCTTGCAAACTGACAGGAGCAGGGAGCAGGAACGATGGGAGAAATTGCTGATTTGTCAAGTGATTCGTAGCCGAAGCGGCCCGCTCACTGGTCGCTCTTTTTCGAGGGCCGTTTCTGCCGGACAGATCTTTCCGGGGTCGGCTTTTGGGATTCGACCTGTTTTTTTTCGCCTTCTGCTGGTGCGTTTTCCGCGCCTTGGGTGCCCTGGTTCTCCTTCTGTTTCAGCTCATTGAAAACTTTAAGATAGTCGTAGGTGGGATAAAACTCGGTACGGAACGCGCCCCAGACGCCATGTTCGAAAGCGAGATTCACTTCTCGGAGTTTATCAGGAGGCAACCGGAGAGTGATGATATGTCCAACGCCCATGACGATGTTGTAGGATAGGATCTCAACACCCTCCGGAGGAAACTGTTTTCTGAAGCCGGTTTTTGAGAGGTGATCATCGATTTCGTCCAACGTTTTCGTCTGATCATGCCGAAGAATCACCGTCAGCATGATTTTCCCGTCCACGTTTGCATCCTGCGAACGGAGATCGAAGACAAATAGAAGCAATGCGAGGGATAATATCCATTTCATCTTCTTTGAGGATATCACGAACCCCATAGGTCTCCCTTAATCACTTCCTCCCGGAACTGGTGGTGGAAGCGCTTGAGGGGCTGGAGGGGCGTTGCTCGCAACGCCTGGGTGCGCGATAAAAGATAATTGGTTGGCATTTACGAACCTGCTGAGTTGCAAGCAACTCCCCTCCAGACAAGCCCGTAATCAATGATCGATTTCAAGGAAGTTGGCATCGTGCGTGTACCAAGCCCCATCACAGCGCTGGCTCGCATTGCAAAAGTATTCACCTTGCTCTCCTGGATTTAAGTCCGATTCTTCTTCCGAGCCGCTTCCTGAGCGCCTCGAGAGCCGTGAAATTTCGCCACGCGTCGGCGGGGTGAAAATTTCCAGACTAGGCTGGTTCGTGCTCAACGTAGTTCGCAACGAATCTTTGGCGAAATTCCGCGAATGTCTGGTTTTCGAGCGCGCTCCGGATTTGGCGCGTCAGATTAAGATAGAAATGCAAATTGTGAGTGGTAATCAACCGAAGCCCGAGAATCTCCCCGGCCTTGATGAGATGCCGTATGTAACCCCGCGTAAACGTTCGGCATGTTGAACATTCGCAACCCTCTTCGATCGGCCGTTTATCCAACCGATACGGATTGTTCTTCAAATTCATCGTACCGAACTGCGTGAACGCGGTACCGTTTCTCGCAAGCCGGGTCGGAAGGACGCAATCGAACATATCTATTCCGCGCCCGATCATCTCCACGATCTGGGCGGGCGTTCCAAGTCCCATGGCATACCGTGGTTTGTCTGCGGGGAGGAAAGGTTCGCTGGATTCGATGGCCAGCATCATTTCGGGTTCCGGTTCGCCGACACTGACGCCTCCTATGGCGTATCCCTCAAAATCCATCGCGACCAATGACAGCGCGCTTTTTTTCCTCAGGTCAGTGTAAGTGCCTCCCTGGACAATACCAAAGAGCAACGGTCGTCCGTCTGCGGGTTGGTCCGCAACCCAGGTCCGGCAGCGTTTCGCCCAGCGCAATGTCCGCTCAAGACTGCCGGCCGCATCTCCCCACTCACACGGGTAAGGTGGACATTCGTCGAACGCCATTGCGATGTCCGATCCCAGGATCGTCTGGATTTCCATCGCAATCTCGGGGCTTAGAAAACAGGGAGAGCCGTCAATGTGACTACTGAAGTTAACGCCATCCTCAGTGATTTTGCGCAGCTTGGAGAGGGAGAAGACTTGAAATCCGCCGCTATCGGTCAGAATCGGGTAATTCCAACCCATGAAACGGTGCAGGCCGCCAAAATGCTTGATCACGTCGAGTCCCGGCCGGAGAAACAGGTGGTAGGTGTTGCCAAGGATGATTTGTGCGTCGACGTTTTTGAGTTCCTCGGGGCTCATTGCCTTGACGCTGCCTTGCGTTCCGACCGGCATGAAAACCGGCGTCTCAACGCAACCGTGTCGGGTTGTCAACCGGCCCAGCCGCGCGCGCGAATTCGGATCGGTTTTGAGAAGCTGGAAAGACATCCTGGGCACTGAAACAGAATATGGAGGGTGTTCAACTGATTCCCCTGATTCCCGAGCGCGTGAAGTTCAACTTGGTAAGGATGCTGCTGATACCTGCGCGGGCAGTACACTAATCGCCGATATCTGCAGGATCGTAGGGAAAGACATCGACCTGGGTGCGCCCGTCTTCGTTGTACATATAGCCTTCGCCGCTTTCAGTCGTAAGTATGACCCTGTCACCACTCGACCAGTCGTCATAGCCGCTGTTCCACTCGACATCCAGTAGCCTCCCGTTATCCATCTGGACTACGTATGTTGCCGCGAGGTTATCGATAACCGTCCCCGAATAGCCTCCATCGTCCGCTTTCGTGCCGGTTAGGAAGAAGGCAAGCGAGAAAACGATTGGAATAAGGATACGTTTCAAGGTCGCAAGCAGCGAGTATAGTGAAATCCTGATCTGCAGTCGAATCACGTGTCACCAGATACCCCGGCGTTTTCTGTACATCCATGCGATGGAACGACGTTATCGTCCACAAAGTCAAGAGAA
>DATMQC010000056.1:0-10417 GCA_035567275.1 Chthoniobacterales bacterium
GTCTTTTACCATCGTTTCCTTCGCTGCCACGTATTGCTGGATCTCAAGATCCGACCTTTTAGTCATGGGGACGCCGGACAGATGAATTTCTACCTCAATTATTTCCAGCAGAAGATGATGGCTACCGACGACAATCCACCCGTCGGCGTCATCCTCTGCAGCGTATCCGTTTGAGCAACCCACGGTAGGTGGGCCTCGCCAGATTTTTTCGGATTTCGGCGGGGCTACCTATCGTGGTTTGCTTAGACGAACACCCCTCCTTCACGCCCCTGATCACGAATCAGGGCAATGCCGGTTACGCACTCGCGCCGGTCTGAAAGATGGGCCATCCGATCTCGGTCCGCCACGCTGTCTCGTCGGCGGTGTCGTGCGGACCGACGACATAGTACTCGCGCACCGGGCCCTCGACCGCCAGCGCGTGCTGCGCTACGTACGTGGCCAACGCGCCGTAGGCCAGGTCAATATCGGTGTGGGCGCCGACATACATGATGGTCGCCAGTTCGATTGGCGGGACCACGAGCGGCATCACCCGACCCATTGGGCACACGGCGCCGCCACAAGGTACGAAGATCGTCGCTTCCCCGCGTGCGTCCGAGAACAAGGCATTCGAGAAGATGCCGCCCGCCGGCCCTGCGCTATGCGTGTGTTGTGCAGCCAAGGTGGCGTATAGTTCGCCGAGCGCACCTTGATACCAGCACAACGCGTCCTCGACATCCACAACCTGTGTGATCGCGGCTGCGGCCGTTGCATTGATGCTAACCACCCGTTCACACCGAGACCAAAGGCCAATGCACCGGTCCAGTGGGCAAAGCCTAAGCTTGTTTGCGAGGTGGCGTTCCAGGAATGGACTTCTGACGGCAAGATGAGAGCACCTAGCTTTCTAGGTTTGCGGGATGATAAGGAGCCGAAGGAAGTGGTTATAGAGAATCGAGAGAGCAGGAAACGGCAGGTGGCCCCTTACTGAGCGAGTATGACAGCGACCAGCTTCAACGCATCTTTTGGCCGTTTAGTTCTTTAAATGAAGCGATTAAATGGGCTACACTCGAGCGTAGGGTATAAGTCAAAAGACGTCAGGTGGGCCTGAACGTGTTCAGATACCTATGAAACAAAATCGGTTCTGATTAAGCTCCGCAGTTTTGACCGTCGACGAATCGTTTTCGACCGCGGTGTGGCTCTTGACCAGTGCCAGCTTACAGGAGTCAATATGCAAGTGAGGGAACTCAATTGAGCCACTATCGAAGTGGCGAATCATCGGGATATTCGCGATAGGATGACCGTTGACGAAACAAAGCGCGACTTGGGAAACAAACAAGGAAGAAAGCTTTGGCGCACCGCTTGCTTAGCCTTTCTTGGGTCCTTGATGGTGGCTGGTTTGTCTATTGTCCTAGCTCCGTTGCCCGCACGGTCGGACGAGGATAAAGACATACACCGCGGACGCGTGGATAGTGACAAAGACATACGTGCGGAAATCACGGCTTTGCTTGCGCAGGTCGAATCTCTGCAGTCAACCGTTTCCACCCTGGAGAGCCGAGTCAGCACCCTGCAGGCGGGCAACACCACACTGCAGAACGAAATCAAGAGCCTACAAACTAGCAACACCACGCTGCAGAGCCAACTGGTCGCCGTGCAATCCAATCACGCGCTCCTGCTAGGTCCTTTCGTCACCGTCGATCCCAACCCTGAGATTGGCGTAATCGAACCGAATATCACCTTTACGGGCGCCAATATTCATATCGTCAGCGGCTCCGGCATGACCAATGACAATGGCAACTCCCGTGGACTTGGCAATTTAATCATTGGCTATGACGAAGATCCAGCTTTGTTCGGCCGCTCAGTCCTGAATACCGGCGACCGCGGCGGGTCACATAACTTGGTAATCGGGAGTGGTCATAGGTTCACCATGGCCGCGTTCGGCGGCCTCCTCGCAGGCGAGTTGAACACAATTAGTAATCTGGGGGCCAGCGTCAGCGGCGGTCTTGACAATATCGCCAGCGGCTTCTACGCCAGCGTCAGCGGTGGCGAGAGCAATACCGCCAGCCAGGGCAATGGCAACGTCGCCGGCGCCATTGCCACAAGCGTTAGCGGCGGTCTCAACAACACCGCCAACTTCCCGTTCGCCAGCGTCAGCGGTGGCGAAAACAACACCGCCAGCGGCGCAGGTGGGAGCGTCAGCGGCGGCCTCAACAACACCGCCAGCGGCAACAGCACCGCCACCGGCACGTTCGTCCAAACGCTGGCGCCAAGCGTCAGCGGTGGCGAGAACAACACGGCCACTGGCGACGGCGCCAGCGTCACCGGCGGCACTCAGAACACCGCGGGGGGACTTGGAACAGTCGTCATCGGCGGTCATATGGTCACCGACAACAACAACAACTCTATCGCCCCGAAACCGCCCTTCCCGTGACTTCGGACTTGAGCGGGTTGCGCACGAGACGAGAGCAACCACAAAATGAGGAGCCAGAGCGGAAGGTGACTTGACCCCGACTTTCTGACGCTCTCCAGGTAGCCACGACGCCAGTCGGGATCTATCATACATCCGCTTCCTCCGACTCGCTTGGTCTGATAGCTCATCCCGGTCCCTGGCGCGCTGAAGGATTTAAGTACAGGGCGACAGCTTGGTCTGACGCTTACGCGTATGCGTCTTACTAACCCCACCTACCATTTCGCAGCGGAATTTGCTGAAGCGAGCGGATGAAAGATGAAAGGCGAATTTTGCCGCGCAAAAACACGACCATGACCTCGCTCAGGCCTCAGCGACTCCAGCGAGCGAGCTTTCGGCGGGATGAAAAATCGTTCTTTCGGCTTTAAAAATGCCGCCTCCCTATTAGGCTCTTTTCGAAATATGGGAGCTTTGGCATGTCAGAATTGAAGAGTCGCGTTGCGCTGGTCAGCGGCGGCTCCCGCGGCATAGGCAGGGCCATCGCTTTAGGGCTCGCCAAGGCGGGTGCCGCGGTCGCGGTGAACTATCGCGAGCGCGCCGAAGAGGCGGCGTCCGTCGTCGAAGACATTCATCGGAGCGGCGGCCGCGCCGTGGCGGTCGGCGCCGACGTCTCGATCGCCTCCGACGTGCAACGCATGATCTCTAGGGCCGAAGAGCACCTCGGTCCGATCGACATTCTCGTTAACAACGCCGGCATTGCGGTGATGCGGGGCCTTGAGGACATCACCGAGGAGGATTTCGACCACGCCGTCGCGGTCAACTTGAAATCCGCCTTTCTCTGCACGCAGGCCGTCTTGCCGGGCATGCGGGCGCGACGCTGGGGCCGGATCGTCAATATCTCCTCGATTGGAGCCCGCGTCGGCGCAGGCTCGGTCAGCGTCGTCTACGGCGCCGCCAAGGCCGGACTTGAGGGCTTGACGCGCGGATACGCCCTTAGACTCGCGCCAGAGGGCGTTACGGTTAATGCGGTGGCGCCCGGCTTGATCGATACAGAGATGGGTAGGCCGCTGATCGAGGCGGGCATTGCCGCCCGCATCCCGGTCGGCCGCATCGGGACCGGCGACGAGATCGCGCAAGCCGTCATGCTGCTGGTGCGCGATGCCTATATCACTGGCCAGACGGTCGCGGTGAATGGCGGTGCGCTCTTTTCGTGACGAAGCCCATGCCGCTTCGTCGTGAAGAGATACGGGTAAGCGCTCTCGCTCCGATTGTCAGGGATTTGGACTCGGTCTCGGATAAGGCTTAAGCGGCAGCACCCATAGTGGCCAACCATTTGTTCGGTGAAACCATATCGACCTTACCCGATATGTACCACGAAATCTCAGTCGCCTTACCGGTTTCAGGGTCGACCCGAACTCGCGCCGAAAGTCCTCGGTAATCCGCAAACCAATCTTTCGTGGCTCTGCCTTGCTTCCACACAACAGTCATTTTCGGTGCCTTCTCAGACGGGTACGATCTGTCCAGGATCACGAACCGTCCGAGTGGGCTATTTGCTTAAGCGCCCATTGCTTGATCAGCGAAGCGTGGCGAGGCGGATCGTAGGTGGCTCCGAGTCAGGTGCGTAGCCACTTAGTAATGACAGATTCACCGGACTTAAGCTGCCATCCAAGTCGCTCAACAAGATTCATTTCAGCTCTGACGAGTACCGTGGGATCCACGCCATGTTTGTCAGCAGAATTTTTTAGGCGATAGATACGACCGTCTGACCATCCCCACCGATGCTTGAGAGCATCAAATACAGCTTGTGTGAAATTTTTGCGCGGGCGATTCCGAAAGAAATCGTCCAGATCGAAGAAGATTTCAACCACCTGCCTCTCGTCGTCGGTGGCTTTTTTAAGACCTACTGCTTTCGCAAACTGCTCTGCATTCGGGAGGTGACCCTGTTGTTGCCTGAAGTGAACGGCAAAATAGGCAGCATTTAGGAGGAACCTGACAAACTCGGTCCCTACTGGTTTCCGGAGATGGTCGTGGAAATTGGTAACAAGGAAGTTTTCTTCAAAATCCTTTCCTTTCGAAAGATTACATTTTCTGCAAAGCAACTGGATGTTGTGCTCTTCAGAGGGGCCACCTTTCGTCCAAGGAATAATGTGATCATAATGGACTTGATCCACCGGAATAGGAGTGTTGCAGCCAGCGCAAATCCGATTGTCTCTGAATAGCACGCGGGTTTTTACCGCCTGAGGAATTTCGCGGCTCGCTCGACGGAGTTCTCTCGTCTCGCTGATCGATTCTGCGACGTGGAATACCGGGCATTCGTGCCCGAAAATGCGACGTCCTTTAGGATTGCTGCGATCATGCGGTAGCGGGAATTCTTCTACGAGCGCGCCATATGGGCAGTATTTTAGCTCCCAACAGGGCTTGCATAATGCTTTCGGCTTCTGCGTTAGATCAATTTTTCCCGCCCAATGTACCCATTCGCGGGTGCGCTGCTTCTTCGCGGAGTTAATCGTCATAAGCGGTTCTCCATACCGTGTAGGCCATTTGTGACAGGGATCTTCAATGTGCGCTGACTGACGGCAGTACCAGGACGGCGTTTTCGCTCGGTCGGACGGTTTTCACGTTCCACAATTTTCAGTCGTTCTTTCTCCGGCAATTTGAGGAAGTTGATTGTTAGGATCGGTCCTTTAGACGGGGTTCCCATCAGATTTTCCAGTTGGGAGATACATTCAGAAGTGCGCTCGACGACCTCGTGTAAATCTTTTAGAGAATGCTTTTGGCGCAGCTTCTTACGCTCCGGTCCGCTCATCATAGCCTTATGATGGGCCGTAGCCGATGACATTTCGTAGATATCCTCGTCGAGGATGTGAAATACATTGTGACAATGACTATTCCGCTTCTTCAAGATCATGCCCACCTCTTCAAACAGATGGGCAAATCATCCCAATACCACCGGCACAATACGGTAGGCATGAGGTCGATTTTATAAACCGCACCTACCATTTCGCGACGGAATTTGCTGAAGTGGGCGGACGACGGAACTCGAAGAAGTTAAACTGCGCCGGCGGCGCACGCGGCAGGAGGTCCGGCGGCTTGTCAGTGAGTTCGGAGCAAGTGGCCTATCACGAGGCGAGTTCTGCGAATCCACGGAATGAAGCTAAGCATGTTGCAGCGAGGATTCAAGCGAGGACGAATCGAGGCCAGCGATGGCAAAAGGCTGGTGCGAGTCAAAGTAATCGGTGGAAGCGGCACAGCGGATCGTGAACCTCCATGGGGGAATGGCGGTGATATTGGGATCGCCTCACGAAACGGAAAATACAGCACGCTAAGACGTCGAACGTTTTTCAAACCGGGGGCTACGCGGCCTTCTTCTGAATTTCGGTCTCCTGTTCGGTTTGGATCCTCGGATACCAGCGAACGAAGGTTTGAAGGGTTCCCGGAGTTGGTCATTGAGCCTTTAGCGTAAGCGTCACGCCGAGTCACGCCGAGTGCCTTGCAGTTATATATTGACTCGATGGAACTGTAAACGTCGTAAGTCTGAGTTACGACATTTACAATGTTTAGGCTGCTCTAGGCGTTTACGGGCTTGCGACACCAAGCCGCCACTAACCCAATCCAGGGTACAACCGTGTTTGATATAGCAACTTCGTCTTGAAGCCGCTCCTGCAACGTATCAAAATCGCCGAGCGCCTCATGCAAGAGGTTGAGCTTTTGAATTTGCGGAAGGACGCTTCTTAATAAATCAGAAACCCATCGCGTAAATTCTGGATCACGCCTCAATTCCATTTCCAAACGCATACGAGGTGCGGGCAGCCCGGCTTCTTGGAAGGCGTTGTGCAAAGCAGGGCCCATCTCCATATTCACGCCGGAACGGATACCGGCCTCGTGGACCAACGAGACGGCCGCGGACCAGAGCGGAAGGTGCGCCGAAAGTGAGACACAGGGAGCCCAGGACACCTCTTGAAACGCAACAATGCCGTCGGGTCGTACTTGTTTAGCCACAGAACGCAACGCAGCTACAGGATCAGGAAGAAACTGTAGAATGCAGCGGCCGACGGCCGCATCAAACGATGAGTCCGCCGAGTACTCAGCGATATCGGTCTGCACAAAGTTGATGTTATGAAGACCTGCCTCGGCTGCGCGAGCCCGGGCACGACTGATCGTACGGGCATCACGCTCGACCGCTAGCACCTCTCCTGACCGACCTACGATCCTGGCGACTAGCATAGCCACATCCCCAACCCCGGAGCCAAGCTCTAAGACACGATGCCCAGGTGCAATTCCAGCATCTCGGAAAAATCTCTCGCTGACCGGAGCGAGCCGAATAGCTTGCCGGATAAGGCGCTCGTGTTCTGCGTCAGTGTTGCCAAAGAAATAGTCTGGGTGGCTCTCATCCGATGTCATACGCGCAGCTTATTTTCATTAAATCAGTCTTCGCGTTAGGTATCACCTATCCGCAAGTCGACAGTCGTGACGCCTGGAACGCGGTTTTTAGGTCTTGGATTCTTGGATACCGATTTTTACGTTGGAAATCAATCGTGGGTTGCTCTGAGGGATACATTCATCCCGCCATTTGAGCAAAAGATCACCCGCCAATGCTAGGTGCGTTTGGCTAGACGCTTACAAGTATCCGTCTTACTAACCGCACCTACCATTTCGCGACGAAATTTGCTGAAGTGGGCGGATGATGGAACCCGAAGAAGTACGGCAGGCCTTGTATCTCTTGCTCCTCCGGCCCGCCGCGATAATTGTCAAACCAGCTAGGGGACCCCTAGCCCCGCCGTCAATGCCTAATGCGATTTATGGTTTTAACTCTTCACCCGGGACCGGCGTGCTGCTCCACCGTCTTTTCGTTTGCGCCGCCGGTGTTAGGATCGACAGGGCGATCGTCACTAAATCGACTCTCGCCCCCCTAACGGATTACTTCATCGTAGTAGAGACCGGCTCGCCGTAGATAAAGTCATCCATCATCACAATATCGTGTTTCTCATTATCATCCGGCCCTGGTGCCGTGTTGCCGGTGGTGATCCGGACTCGTGCGATGAGCGGCTTGTCGAACACGATGCCGAAAAAGGAAAGGCTCGCATCGCCCGGAGAAGCAGGGACGATGCCGCTGAAGAGCACCTTGTTGTCGGTGCCGAAATACTCAATCAGCGTGCTCGCCTCACGGTCTTCTCTCTCCTCACCGTTTCCCCTCTTCTTGCCATGCCCTCTCCCGTCCTGCTGGTCAACGTCTGTGAAAACCGCCCCAAACCCACGCACCGTTGCGGGGACAGCCCCATTGCTGCCGGGTAAAAAAAACGAACCCTCAGTGATGTTGCTGCCCACTGGAGTGAACAACCGGGACGGGCTGAAGGTGCTGAAGATGTTGGCGTATGTCGGATTGTTGAAAAGCAGTGCAAGGCCCGATGGGGCCGCCTGGGAAAGGCCTGCTCCCGGCGTGGTGAACTGCCCTCCGCGGGTGTTCAGGAACGTGACGAACGGGGTAACTGGTGGAGTAGTAGCGATAATAGCGGGATTACCGCCGTCCCAGTTGATCTCGCGGCGACCCGTGGTCGCGGTGGGATTATTGCCATTATTTGGATCACCGAGAGCCGCGCGAAACGCATCGACTGTGGTCTGAATCGAGATGTGGGTCTGGTCCAGCGGCTTTGGACCGGCCGCTTGAAAGACGGCCGGCTGAACAAAGCTATGGTGGAAGGATCGCTGCTCAGTCCCTTGCTCTTGTTGCTCTTGCCCTTGGGATTGGAACACGAGGGCGAGACTCAATGCGCAGACCGGCATTAGCGCACCGAGCGCTAAGGACCGGTTTCGTTGGCTAACTAATTTCGAGAGATTTTTTTGCATGAGTCCTATCTGTAGAGCGTCTACCGATTCTGTAAATGGAACGAAAGATCCACTACGGAGCACTCTCCGCCTGCATTAATCACATCGCTGGGGGGTAACGGGAGGGAACACTGCGATCAGACGCCATAGACAGCTCTGACCGTGGCTAGTAACCCCGTTCGACTTTGCTTAACCTTTACGGCGAGCCTTCTTGACACCGCAAAGTATCGTACATCTGGTCACATTGGCACCCTGACCTGAATCTCCATCGGAGCCAGGCTGACCGAAAGGGCCGCGATATCGTCGCTGCCACTAAAAGCTTCCCCGGAGAAAAACCGCGCTTGCTTTCAACTAGGGATCGTCCAGCAACCTTAAGAGTCAAAATTCGCGACGAGGGCTCGTTAAGAACAAGGCCGTCTACCGTCTACCTGGCGCTCGGGATCCGCCGTGACGGCACCAAGGATGTGCTGGGACTCTGGATCCACTCTATGCCCGTCGGGAGTCAGCGCTATGCCAGTGACAAGGCCTGTACGACCTCGAAAAGCGTTCACCTCTTTGCCGGTTTCTAGGTCCCACACCCGCAGAGTGCCGTCTGCCAAGGCCGACACGGCCCGCCGCTCGTCGGGCGTTAACACCACGGCCCTGACACTGTCTGTATGGCCTTCTGAGACTGGAGTTTCGGAGTTTCACCATCTACACTTTTGGAGCCCACCGATCCTATTTACCCACGAAGGGTAGGTTAACAAGAATCAATCTTACACTGTGAATAGCAACAATTCGGTTAGAACGACATATCGCTCCCGGTCGACTTTTAAAGGAATTGAAGTCTTGCTGATCCTTTGGCTGCTACAACCTCAGGGTGGGCGCAAAGCCAGGTTTGGACCTACAGTCAGGGATTTATCTATGACCCATGGAATAGGCCCATCCTTGATTATTTGGCAACCATTCCACAAGGCAAAGCAATCGCCCCCGAAAATCTCCGCGCGCAAATCAAACAAGCCCTCGTGGCTCAATTACGAGTCCAGGCCGCGGGAGATCGGGTTACAAAGCGTCAAATCATTCAACAGCGCCAGTCCGCAGCTGATGTCGCCAGTGCAAGAGAGCTGCTGATTCGGGAGAATCATGATGTTCAAGTCGCCGTATTCCAGGCCGCTGCGAGCTATTTTGATACGCTTGGTCTGCTTGGCATCATGCAAGTCGTGGGGACTTGGCAATGTGGTGCCAACGAACAGTGCCCAATCAAAGTTGTGGAGCGTCTGGACACGCTGCTCGCGATGGGAGGGAAGTTTATGAAGACCGAGGTGTTCAGGGACGTCGGTGGGAAACCGTGGATTTTCTCTACCGGGACATATGAGGTCCTAGTCGGGCAGGAGCTGCGAGTCGTTCCATTGCGCAGTCGCAAATTGCTAGTCCAAGAAATGTCTTAAGCTAGGATCGCAGAATTGCACGTGAACAAGTTGAAAGATGCAATAAGACGGATACTTTCGACTTTCGACCACTGATGATCTGATGATCGCCGCAACGCGAGGTCCAGCCTCCTTGCTTCCGATGTGGATCCAGTTTGCCTGGATCGAAGTTTGATCTCTGGGATCAGGAAGCGCAAAAGACGAGAACCCCGACCGGCTTTCGCCGATCGGGGTTCATTAACTCTGGCAACGTCCTACTCTCGCACAACCTAGAGATGCACTACCATTGGGGCTGCAGCGTTTAACTTCCGTGTTCGGAATGGGAACGGGTGGTGCCACTGCGCTATGATCACCAGAAGGCTGATGAAGCCGAAGGTAGCCCGTGGGGGGCGGTCTCTCCTCAACTTCACCAGAAATTCTAGCGATACGTATTCTCTGAAATCTGCATACAGGAAGAAACTTCGGATCTTAATTCTACAAAAAGATTGTATTAGGCTGCTGATCGCAAGGGCCGGGCCTCAGCCAGGCGAACCGATCAGGAAACCAGAAACAATCAAGCCGAACGAGTAATTAGTACTACTGAGCTGAACACATTACTGTGCTTATACCCGTAGCCTATCAACGTGGTGGTCTACCACGACTCTTCAGGGAGAATTCATCTTGGAAAAAGCTTGGCGCTTAGATGCTTTCAGCGCTTATCCTTTCCGAACATAGCTACCCAGCACTGCCGTTGACACGACAACTGGAACACCAGAGGTTCGTCAGACCCGGTCCTCTCGTACTAAGGTCTGAACCCCTCAATTCTCCT
>DATMQC010000057.1:0-7238 GCA_035567275.1 Chthoniobacterales bacterium
TGTTCGTCTCTATCACGGATGTGGAGGCCGATCGCCCTTGATCTCCTGAAATCAAAAGCTGTCCCCGCGACTTCCCGGACCGCCCCGACTGGAAGCGCTTCCCGGTCTATCGGAAGGTAGCAGTCTGCCTCAATCTGCAACTCGTGGTCGAGAATATCGCTTGAGCCGCCGTCTGTCAAATTGAAGTAGGAGTGATTCGTCAGATTGAGAACCGTCGTCTCATCCGTGGTCGCTGCGTAGTCGATTTTCAACGCGTTATCCTCACTAAAGCTGAACGTCACGCTGACCGACAGATTGCCCGGATACCCTTCCTCACCGTCGACGCTGAGATAACGCAGCCGAAGCGCTGAGTTTTCCCCACATAAGATCGGATCCGCTTCCCAGAAGACCTTATCAAACCCTTTGCATCCGCCGTGAAGATGATTTGAGCCATCGTTCGCGGCAAGCCGATATTCCCTGTTGCTCAACAAAAATCTGGCTTTCGCAATCCGGTTGGCGTAGCGCCCGATTGTTGCGCCATAGCAAGGATGGGTGCCCAGATACTCATGCAGACTATTAAAGCCTAGCACAACTTCTCCCAGCTTCCCGTGACGATCCGGAACCTTGACCGAAGCGACAATGCCGCCGTAGTTTGTTACCTTTACCTCGGCGCCTCGACCATTGCTGATCGTGTAAAGGTCGGCCCTTCGGCCCTCAGCCGATGTTCCGAACTCCGTGATTGTTAAATTGCCTTGCATATCACTCCTCGGCTTCTCGAATCTCATCATTCTTCCTGCTAGCCAATTCCTCGTCCTTCGGCAATTCGAGCTGCTCTTTCGCGTATTCGATAAATCGATGGACCAACCCTTCGGATGGATCTTTTCGCCATGCGATGCCGTAGCGCAGCTTTTGCGGACAGGGGCGAAGCGGCACGAATTTAACCCCCGGCGCCGGCTGCCGCGTGATGTGTTCACCAAAAATGGAGATGCCGAATCCTGCGGCAACATACTGGACAGCTGTCCTGGCGCGGTCTACCTCCTGGGCAACATCAGTTTCGACGCCTGCGTGCAGAAAAAGGCGGGCGAGCCAGGACCGATAGCTGGGTGCATTTTCCCTTGAGGTCAAGATTAACTTCTGCCCTCTCAACTGCTGCAACCGGATGGAAGCTCGATTCGCCAACTCGTGGTCGCTCGGCATTCCCACCATCGGTTGTTCCTCCGCGATGCAGGCGATCTGCAATCCGTGCGGCGGTCTTCCATCAATCGCACCGACGACTCCCACGTCCAGCCTGCGTGTCGCAAGAGCTTCCAACTGGGCCGATGGCACCATCTCGGTAAGGGTCACTTCAACATCGGGATATTTTTGACGAAAACGCTTTAGCACCAACGGCATCCACTCATGGCTCTGCGCTCCAATAAAACCCACCGCCAGATGCCCGGTCTCCGCCCGCCCAATCCTTCGGGCCTGCCTCTTGATCTCCTCGAGATCGGCTGTGATTTTTTTTGCTCCTTGCAGGAAGATACGTCCCGCTCCGGTAAGTTGCACACGCCTGCTGGTTCGCTCCAGCAGCTCAACGCCGACCGCAGCTTCCAGCAACCGGATCTGGGCGCTGACCGCCGATTGCGCTACCCGTAAAATGGCGGCAGCGCGGGTAAAACTCAGTTCGTCCGCAACCGCAATAAAATAACGTAAGTGCCGAAGCTCCATGCAGCGGGGAAACAGGCGAATCTCGTCTATCATCTAAACAGATTGCATCTAGCAAAACAAGCTATTTTCCTTATTACCAATTTTTGGCTTATTTAGTTCGAACCGATGAAACTTTCGACTGCATCCGGCGCTCTTCTTTCCGATTCCGAGGCTTCCGCTCTTTCGCTCGAGCGGTTGGATCGGGCCGCCCCACCGATTCTTCAACCGCGTTCCGGAGCAGTTCGCAGGAGAGTGCGGGCCAATAAATGGATTGCGTTGGCCATTATTCTTGTTGGCCCTTTCCTTGGGGTTATCGATTTCTTCATAGCCAATATCGGCGTTCCCTCTATTCGGCGAGCCCTGGGCGCGTCATTCAGCGAGATCGAATTGGTCATTGCGGGCTATGGTCTCGCGTATGCGGTCTGCCTTATCACCGGCGGTCGGCTCGGAGATATCTTCGGGCGAAAGAGGACCTTTATACTCGGGATGGCAGGTTTCACGCTGACTTCCGCGTTCTGCGGGCTGGCACCCACTGCAGGCTGGCTGATTTTCGGTCGCCTGATTCAGGGTTGCACAGCCGCCCTCATGTTTCCGCAAGCCCTTTCCTTTATTCACGTTAATTTTTCGGGATCCGCAAAGCGGCTGGCATTCAGCCTTTACGGAGCGATGATCGGCTTCGGCTCAATTGTCGGTCAACTCCTTGGCGGATTCCTGATTCAGGCGAATCTTTTTGGACTCGGATGGCGGCCGATTTTTCTCATCAACCTTCCGATTGGGATTATCACGATCGTCGCCGCATCGATGGCCCTCAACGAATCGCGCGCAGACAATCCGCCGAAATTGGACCTGGCCGGCGTTGCAATACTCACGGTCGGTCTCGGGCTTTTTTCCTACCCATTTATGGAAGGCCAGGATCGCGGATGGCCGTTATGGGCATGGTGGTGTCTCCTGGCCTCTTTCCCGGTCTTGTGGGCATTTTACCTTTTCGAACGCCGGCAATCGGCGAGGAATCAATCCCCGCTGCTGGAGCCAAAGCTGTTCAAGGATCGAGGATTTGTCGTTGGGCTGCTGGTCACCTGCATCTACTTCGCGGGGCATACGTCGATGATACTCGTGCTAAGTCTTTATCTGCAGTTTAGCCTCTCACTCGACCCGATGCATGCCGGCTTTGCGCTGGTCCCTTTTTCGTTTGCATTCCTTCTGGGTTCAACCGTTTCCGGAAAAATCAATGGCTACCTCGGCAGAGGTTCGTTGCATCTGGGGGTCGTGGTTCTCGCTGTCGGCATTGCCGCACTTGCAACAGAAGCCAGCGGTGCGCAAACCCATCTGACGTTTAGTTTCGCTTTCACCTGTTTCCTCTATGGGATCGGTCGTGGCCTGGTTACATCGCCTCTTTTCAACACGGTCCTGAGCGGAGTGCCACCGAAAGATGCAGGCGCTGCGTCCGGCGTCACGTCGACGATGCCGCAGCTGGCAAATTCGGTCGGTATTGCGCTCATCGGTGCCGCCGTGTTCAGTGTCATCCCGAAACATGGTGCAACGCCTGTCGACTATGCGCACGGCTTCGTCATTTCGGCAGTAATCAACCTCGCCATGCTTCTTATCGCAGGCATGCTGATTTTCTTCATACCGAAAACCCGCGGCCGCGATCTTTGCTCCGCTGAAGGATCGATTGTGGAAGGATGACCCCAGGAAACAGGCATCCGGGAGCTCAGCCTTGGCCGTCTGCCGCACCAGTTTCTGTTGGATGACCTCGATCGATTCCTTGCAGTCCTCTAGAAACCGGTGCGGGATTGCACACGGAGTGGCGCCCGGTGATTTTCTTACAAGTTTACAAAATTTGTGAGAAGGTCCGGCTAACCTCTTGGGGCATTTTTTGCGACACCCAACTGACCCGGCACGGATATCACCATTATATGCGAGACGGTACACTAGAACCAGGCAAGATAGTGCTTGGAGTGTTGCGATTCATTGGTCGGCATCCGTTGCCCATGCTCATTTTACCGTCGGCCTGGTTCTTCACCTTCTACCTGCCATTCTGGAAAAGCTCGGATGTTTTATGCCAGCTCGGTGCCCCCTTCTCTGCAGACAATGTTTTACTTGTTCCCCCGATCTATTGCATTCTTGGCCGTCTGCCGTTCTGGGTCGCGGATACACTGGTCGGCGGTTGGTCTCCTGACGTTTTTTCGTCGCAACATCCCTCGCTAGGGGCTGTCTATACTCTGATCGTCTGTCAGCACATTTCTTTGTGGCTAGCGCTTTGGTATTTTGTCAGTGGGCTCGCGGCTTCGGAAACAGCGCGTGGCGTCGTTGTCCTCCTCCTTGCCTCAATCGCCAGTTTCTATTCCTTTGCACACACGGCCGGAGCCGAGGCCACGACGGCTGTCACATGGTTTGCCCTGTTTGGAGTGGGCCTCCGAATCCTGCGAGGGCAGAGCAATTGGAAGAACTGGTTAATTTACGTTCTTGTGCTACTCCTCTGTATCGGCTCACGACATGTGAGCGGACTGATGCTGGGCTGGTTACCGGTTACAGCTTTCCTGCTGGCCGTTTTCAGGTTCTTCCGTGACCGGGAAAAACAATTCTTCGCCGCTTTGTCTTTGCTTAGCACCGCCACGATCGCTCTGGCTCTGAGCCTGGCGAGCCTCGTGGTCGAACAATCGATCGTTTCGACGATTTGCCGCCATTTCGGGCTTGTTGAAAGGCCGATGCAAGGTCGTACTCTCTGCGAACGAATTGGCAGTTTTCTGGATCTTCTCTCACCCGGAGAGAAAGAACAGGCAGCCCGCCATGCTGCCGCGTACACCAGGGATCCAGAGGTTAAACTCGCAATAGAAGACCTGACCACCGTCGGGACATATTACCAAGGGAGCGATCTGGCCATCGCCGAGACGGTGCAGAAACGTGGTTTGAGCGGTGAAAGGCTTCATGCTGAGGTCGATCGGATAGCACTCGAGGCGGCAATCTGTTTTTATCGGACGTTCGACGCGCGTCTGATTCAAAAGATCGTTGAAGACGTCGTGCGAGGATTTTACCCCACGAACGATCAAGGCATCGCGCTGACAGGCGCGAAAGCCACATATGCCTCTCTCGCGTCAATCGAGCAGCACCCGGAGGACTGGGCCAATATTCGCTCCCTTCGGTTGTTCGAACCCGGAGTCGCCAACGCGACGTTGGAACGCGCTTACCACGATAACTATTTGCGACACTGGCGTTTTATTCCGCTCGGGGTTTGGTGTCTATTATTTGCAGCAATCGGAGGATGGCGAGCGGTCCGGCAGGAACTGGCCCCGGAGTTGGTTATCGCAGCAACATGCATGTTCGGTATCGGCCTCGCCGTCCACATTGCAACCTGCGTTTGCAACATTTCTCAGCCACGTTACGTGCTGCCGCTCTGGGTCGGCACTATGGCCTCCGGCTGCGTCCTGATCGCCGGAAGAAGCCTGACACCTCCCCATTTAGCCTCCGTCCGGGTTTTCGACCCAGCATCAAAAAGCCGCCGGCCTAGTGCATCGAGTCATGGATAGAAATGAACAAACGCCCATTTCGATATCACCTTGAGAAATGTGCAAGCGTTAAGATGGACAAACGACCCCGCTTTTCTGCTTAATAATCGGGATGATTCATCCCGCTGCCACTATCGATCCAAGGGCGCAGCTTGACTCCGATGTGACCGTCGGACCTTATGCCCTGATTGATGGGCCCGTCCTGATCGGTTCCGGCACAGAGATTCAAGGGCACGCCGTGATCACCGGTTCCGTTCGCATTGGAAAACACAATCGCATCGGTTACGGAGCAATCATCGGATCCTTTCCGCAGGACCTTAGCTTCGATCCGAATGCCTATTCGGGCGTCGAGATCGGGGATAACAACGTGATTCGCGAGTACTGCACAATCCATCGGGGCACGAAGGAAGGTTCCGATACGGTTGTCGGTTCAAATAATCTGTTCATGGTCGGCGCGCACCTCGGGCATAATACTCGGGTCGCTGACCAGGTCATCTTGGCTAACAACGTATTGCTTGGCGGTTACGCTGAAATTCACAACAGAGTTTTTATCGGCGGCGGAAGCGTCGTCCATCAATTCACGCGGCTCGGAGCGGTTTCACTTCTGCAGGGACTCAGCGCAGTTGGAAAAGATGTCCCTCCTTTCTCAATCGCGATCGGCAAGAATAGCATCGCCGCGATCAATGTTATTGAACTGCGGCGGGCGGGATTCAGTCCGTCTTTGCGCAACGAAGTGAAGAGCGCATTCGCGTTGCTTTACCGGCGCGGACTGAACTCGAAGCAGGCGTTGGAAGAAGCCGCAACACGGACCTGGCCGCCGGAAACAATGACATTCTGGAACTTCGTTGCGACATCGAAGCGAGGTATCTGTCCGATGGTACGATGGAAAGACGTCAGGAGCGAAGCAGCTGGCACCGAAGAAGAGTGATTATCAAGGTCGCGTTGGGAGTAGCGTCGACCGGGCGAAGCGGCCTCGCTTACCCTTGGGCACGTTTTTTTCGTTTGATCATCCGGCTCAAGTCGTCTAGATACGGCACCTTAATGACCAAAGCCTTTCGACCCCTGGCATTTGGGCTGACGCTCCTTTGTGGGGGTTGCGCAGAAAACGCGGCGAAAGTCGCCTCTGGTGGCAAGGTCTGCGAACGGAAATCAATTCGAACAACCGCGTATACGGATTCAGAATTCACTCATCGCAGATGGGGAGTGAAAAACGCAGTCGGTTCCCATCTCGAATCGGGAGAGATCAATAGCGCCGCAGCGGATTGGTCTCAATTTCCGGTCGGAACAAAATTCCGCATTGTCGAGAATAATAAAGTTTACCAGGTTGATGATTACGGTTCCGCTCTGGTCGGTACTGATACGATCGATCTGTACATGCCATCAATTCGTCAAATGAATCAATGGGGCACGCGCAAAGTCACCATTGAGGTGCTTGAACAGGGCTCATATATTATCAGCCTGAAGGTTCTGAAAACGCGGCAAAGGGTTCGATGCGTCAGACGAATGGTTGAAGCCATCGAAAAGAAGGTCGACGACAGGTTTTGATTCGTGAAGATTTTGGTTACAGGCGGCGCCGGCTATGTCGGAAGCATCTGCGTTGAAGAGCTTCTGCAAAGAGGGGATGAGGTCATTGTGTTCGACAATTTGTCGGAAGGTCACCGACTAGCCATCGATCCAAGCGCAACGTTCATTCAAGGCGATCTTAACGATTCGAAGTCCGTTTCGCTCGCGATCAACACGTCGGAACCGGATGCGGTCATGCATTTCGCGGCAAACGCGCTGGTAGCTGAGTCAATGCAAAACCCGTACAAGTATTTCCACAACAACGTGTGCGGAGGACTCAACTTGTTGAATGCCATGGTCGAAAACCGCGTCCGGCGCCTGGTATTTTCTTCGACCTGTGCAACGTTCGGGACACCGGATCGGGTGCCGATCGATGAAGATACGCCTCAGAATCCGATCAATCCTTATGGGGAATCGAAGCTCATGTTCGAAAAAATTCTGCGCTGGTTTGATCAGGTACATGGGCTGGCGTTCGTTGCGCTCCGCTATTTTAATGTTGCCGGC
>DATMQC010000058.1:0-2155 GCA_035567275.1 Chthoniobacterales bacterium
GATCATCCCGAAAAGCAGGGACAACATCCGCGCGGCCGAGCCGACGAAGAAATGGTCAAGCCACCGAGGAATCCTCAACCGGAAAGCGGGAAGGAGAAAGCTCACCGGCGTGAGCTGGGCTGAACTCTTTCGCCCCTTCGGGGCGCAGACATTGTACCCTTCCCTTATGTTGACGCGCATGGGCAGTCGCCGGACCGAAGACGAGCTCATGGCGGGCTAGATGAGTCTCAACAAGACGAGAATCAACACGATCAGAACCAGCAGGCCGAGGCCTCCGGTCGGATAGTAACCCCAACCGGCGCTGTACGGCCAGGTTGGCAGCGCGCCTATCAACAGCAGGATCAGAACAATTAAAACGATGGTGCTCATATTCTTTCTCTAAGCAAACCGCCTTAAGTTCGCTGGCGCAGCTCTTCCTGGTCGCATGGGTTCGCCGCGAAATAGAGATTCCTAAGGAATCGGGCCCGCGAAACACGCGAAAGGACGCGAAAGGGGATGAGGGGTGTGGGCTGGGAGGCCCATGTCACATCGCACGACCCGACGTTGGACGCGGTAGGGACGCGCTTCGTGCGATCCGGCGTGGCATGTCCAAAAAACGTGCAACGGCAATATTTGACCTGTCCCTCCGAGTTGGTCTCAACTTCGGAATTTAGGTTTAACCGCTACAATGCATGGGCTGCGATTCGGAAGCGGGCCAAGGCGGCGGGTTTTCTCAACCTCCCTCGGATGTCACACCTGGCGAGCACCAGGGGTCACGATTTACCTGGAAAACGACGGACGGCTCGAGCACGCACAACAGATGGCCCGAGGCGAGTCTCCGCGAACAACCAAGTTATACGACCGGACAAAGGACGAGACTACACTCAGCGCAGTGGAAGCGAATCCGGCTGTGACGATCGATCCTAAGCTGCGTTGGCGCGGCTGCCCAACGCGAAATACCGCTCTGAGTTATTATGCCGCTATGCCTTCAATACTGATTACAATAATGAAGCGCCGGACAGTATCCAAGCGCCTGTTGACCGAATCTAGCCAGCGTCGTGTTCGTCATGTGTTGACGACTGGTAGGCAATCAAACGGCTAGAGCTTCCCAATTTTCTGAGCAATCGTAGCGATTACTCCTCCGAGAACTGTGCCCACAAATGACACGGTGACCTCACGGGGCAAGCCCGCAAAACTCGTTAAAAGAGCGAGAATGATCAGGACAGTTCCACCAAATACCAAGATTCCATAAACTACGCTATCAGTTGTCCGGATTGTCCCACCGCTGGCGATGATCATCGCTTTTCGGTTCTCCTCGAGAATATTACATTTCTCCTTTGCTGAGAATTTCTCGTCGCTCAGAATCTTGTCTCTTTGGGCTGCCAGCGACCGAATAAAGTCTGCTCGGCTTCGCGTTAGTTCACTGTGGGCAGCCAGGGAGTCTTCCTCGCCTTGCTCTTCTCCTTTTGAAAAACCACGTATCGTCTTAGGAGCCCGAGGAGACCAGCCGGGCTCTTCTTCTTCCTCTTCCATGCGAACCCGCACGCCGCCAATTTCTTCTTTCATAAGGATCCTTCGTTCGAAGATGAACGCTCTTGAAGAAACAGTATCGTAGGCTAATGGGAGTAATGGAACCAAAAACAACCTTCGGATTATCACTAATTTGATCGAGGTCGATCTTGTCGAGGAAAACGCCGGGGTTAGCGCTGCCAGGACCAGCAAATATCAAGATCTTGTCGGTGTGGGTGACATTTGCGCCGGTGCTGTTTCGGGCGAAGTTGGTGACGTAGAGGTTTCCATCGGGCCCAAAGGCCAAATTTTCAGGCCGGCTAAAGTCGGGGTAGATTGCATCACTGGTGAACACGTCTACAAACGTAAAAAGCGTCTCGGGATTGTAACGCGGAATCTGGCCTTCGAGGTTTCCTTGCATTGGAGCATTTGATGCATTCGATAGATAAAGCAGCACTGCCGGTAAACCCGGTTTTCATAGTCTCGCGCAACCATAATTTTAGGGCGAGGTGAAACCAGGAACTTCAAGCCGATGACGGACGACTGGCAGAGAATCGTCGAGTTCGTTCGCTTGAATGTTGCCAGCGACGTATATCTTAACAATTGTGCCGTTAAAGCAAGGGTCGACGGTAAAGTCGTCCGGTTGAGTTCAGCCGAGGATTTTACT